>JAESUE010000273.1 GCA_016763235.1 Pseudomonadales bacterium | reverse complement strand
GGCAATATGCTTACCGAGATCGTCGACAGAAAAAACGTGTGTTCCGATCCTTATGGATTGCACGTATCAATGCGGGCGCTAGAGAGCATGGATTGTCTTATAGCAGAATGATCAACGGCCTTAGTCTTGCGGGAATCAAAATTGACCGTAAGGTTCTTGCTGATTTAGCTGTCAATGATAAGCCATCTTTCGCTGCTATAGTTGAAAAGGCAAAGGCTAGTTTGGCCGGCTAACGTACTTATTAATAGAGTATTTAAAATGGAAGCGCTTTTGTAGCGTATTCATTAGCCACATTAGAATAGGGGAAGTGCTTTGGGTGCTTCCCCTATTTTTTTGTAAGCAATATAGGTAACACCTCAGCTCACACTCAAATTTTAACGCAATCTGAACAGTTACAGAGTTCGCTGAGGTGCTAGCAATATAGTAAGAAAAGCCATATTTGAACTAAATTAAGGGGCCTAGGTTTAATCAGAGGCTGATTAAACCTAAAAATTTTAGTTTTCCTTGGGATTATTAGATGGAAAATTTGAACGAAATCGTTGCCGAAGCGCAAGCCGAAATTAATCTCGCGGACAGCTCTGCGTCTCTCGATGAAGTGAGGGTTAAATACCTGGGGAAAAAGGGTCGTGTCACGAGCCTACTAAAAACTCTTGGGAAGTTGAGCTCTGAAGATCGCCCTAAAGCAGGCGCGGTCATTAACTTGGCAAAATCTGCTCTTCAAGCCGAGCTTGAAGTAAAAAAAAGTACGCTGTCAGAGAGGGAAATGGACAGAGCACTGGCTGCCGAAAGCGTTGATGTGACATTGCCAGGACGTGTACTGGGGGCTGGGGGCTTGCACCCAGTAACCCGTACTTTAGAAAGGATTGAGAATTATTTCCTATCTCTGGGTTTTGACTCAGTGAGTGGGCCAGAAATAGTCGATGATTACCATAATTTTGAAGCACTAAATATACCCGATCATCATCCAGCACGTGCCATGCACGACACCTTTTATTTCAATCCGAACTCTGTGCTGCGCACTCATACTTCTTCAGTGCAAGTTAAGGAAATGAAAGTAACCGCTCCACCGATGCGTATCATTTGTCCTGGCAGGGTGTACCGCTGTGACTCTGATTTAACTCACACCCCGATGTTCAACCAAGTAGAAGGTTTGATGGTGGGTGAGAATGTTAGTTTTGCGGAGTTAAAAGGAATTATTGAAGGCTTCCTACAAGATTTCTTTGAAAAAGAGTCTGCTGTAAGGTTTAGGCCGTCCTATTTTCCATTCACCGAGCCATCTGCGGAAGTGGATATTCAGTGCGTTATCTGTGGTGGCAAAGGGTGTCGAGTTTGCAGTCATACTGGGTGGATAGAGGTGCTTGGGTGTGGCATGGTTCACCCTAATGTCTTCAAACATGCAGGTATTGATTCGGAGCAATATACAGGCTTGGCATTCGGCATGGGTGTTGATCGTTTAAGTATGTTGCGCTATGGAATCAATGATTTACGATTATTTTTTGAAAATGATCTTAGCTTCCTGCGGCAATTTAACTAAATCATTTAGCAGCGGTACAATTTCAACATTGTATTCGATGTTAAGACTTTAAAGAAAAATTAGGAAATTGTTATACGATGCAGTTCAGTGAACAGTGGTTACGTGAATGGGTTAATCCTTCTGTTAATAGTCAGGAGTTAGTTGAAAAGCTGACGATGGCGGGGCTTGAGGTCGATAGTGTAAACCCTGTTGCCGGCGATTTTTCAAAAGTATTTGTTGCAGAAGTAATCTCCACAACACCTCACCCAGATGCCGATAAGCTCAGCGTTTGTCAGGTTTCCGTTGGAAAATCTGAACTGCTGCAAATTGTATGCGGTGCACCGAACGTTAGAGCCGGCCTCAAGGTTTCCTGCGCGGTAGTGGGAGCGGTTCTGCCAGGCAATTTCAAAATTAAAAAAGCTAAGCTAAGAGGGCAAGAGTCTTTTGGGATGTTGTGCTCAAAAGAAGAGCTAGGTTTGGCTGAGAGTGCTGATGGGTTGATGGAGCTGCCAAGCGAAGCTCCTGTTGGTCAGGATATTCGTGAGTATTTAGAGCTTGATGATTCAATAATTGATGTGGATCTAACGCCAAATAGAGGAGACTGCCTGAGCATGCTTGGTCTGGCTCGTGAGGTTGGCGTTTTAACGGGGGCCGCAGTTTCCGAGCTAGAGATACCCCCTGTAGAAGCTGTTCACCAGGAGGTATTTCCTGTAAAGGTTAGCGATTCCTCTATGTGTCCAAGGTATGTTGGTCGTGTAATAAAGAATATTGATAACACTGTTGCCACACCGCTGTGGATGGTTGAGAAGCTTCGCCGTGGTGGAATTAGGAGCATCGATCCCGTTGTAGATATTACCAACTATGTTTTACTTGAACTTGGCCAGCCTATGCACGCCTTTTCATGTGAGAGATTATCCGGTTCTTTGGATGTAAGGCTTTCGGTAAAAGGCGAGAAACTTACTTTAATTGACGGTCAAGAGATTACATTAGACGATGGCACTCCTCTTATTTCTGATGCGAGTGGGCCGATTGCTATGGCTGGTGTTATGGGTGGAATTAGTTCATCTGTAAGTGCAGGTACTAAGGATGTTTTTCTCGAAAGCGCCTATTTTAACCCCGTCTCTATAGCAGGAAAGGCGAGAAAATATGGGCTGCATACCGATTCGTCTCATCGTTTTGAGCGTGGCGTTGATTTTAAACTGCAGGTAAAAGCCGTTGAGCGAGCCAGTCAGTTGCTAATGGATATAGTTGGTGGGGAGCCTGGGCCACTTGTTGAGGTGGCTGATGAGGCTCAATTACCTGACACTCAGTTTATAACGCTTCGTTCTTCTCGTATTGGGAGAGTACTTGGATTTAATATTGAAGAGGCGGAAGTTGAAGGGATATTGGGGCGTTTAGGGCTGTCTTTTGAGTGCGAATCAGCGGGGGTTTGGCTGGTTCAAACCCTTAGCCATCGATTTGATATTGGCATTGAAGCAGACTTGATTGAGGAGCTTGCCAGGGTTCATGGTTACCCGCGTATCCCAACCCGTATGCCAGAGTCAATCTTGCGGCCAGTGGTGCGCTCTGAGTCAAGTATTGCCATCTCTAGTATCAAGCGTAACCTTGTGGATCAGGGGTATCAAGAAGCGATTACATATAGCTTTGTTGATCCGGATTTTCAGTCATTATTTCAGAGTCACACTAATCCTTTACGTTTACTCAATCCAATTTCATCAGACCTATCAGAAATGAGGACATCCCTTTGGCCTGGTCTCATGAAAGCTCTGCAGCACAATTATAATCGGCAGCACAGTCGCATCAGGCTTTTTGAAGTCGGTACATGCTTTATGCCAGAGGGAAGTGGTATTTCTGAGCAGCAAAAAGTATCTGGAGTGGTTTCAGGAAGCAAGCAGGAAGAAAACTGGACGGGGGATTCAGACACCGTTGACTTCTTTGATATGAAGGGGGATGTCGAGAACTTGCTCGCTTTGACTGGCGAGAGCGCATCTTTTGATTTTGCTCGTGCCGAGCATCCGGCTTTGCATCCTGGGCAATGTGCTAAGATCACTAAAAGTGGCAAGCCGGTGGGGTTCTTAGGTGCTTTACACCCAAAGCTTTGTAAGACGCTACAATTAGATGGCCCTATCTATTTGTTTGAACTACAATTGTCAGAGGTTTCTGGGCGACGCATCCCCTTTTATGCTGATATTTCTCGTTTCCCTAGTGTACGCAGGGATATAGCGCTTCTTTTGGATGAAACGATACCTTCTGGAAGTGTTTCTGCATGTATTAAGGAGGAGAGCGGTGAGCTGCTTCGTGATATTCGTATTTTTGACGTTTATTCAGGAAGGGGGGTAGAGAAAGGCTATAAGAGCGTTGCTGTCAGCTTATACCTGCAGCACGTAGAGAGAACGCTTGGCGAAGAAGAAGTTGCAGAGCTGTTAGAAAGTGTTCTCAAAAAACTAAAAAAAGAGTTTAATGCGACCTTAAGGGAATAGATAAGTATGAGCGCGCTTACCAAGGCTGACCTGGCGGAAAAGCTTTACCAAGAGCTTGGCCTCAATAAACGGGAGGCCAAAGAGATGGTAGAACAGTTCTTTGAAGAAATTCGCGAGGCTTTAGAGTCTAATCAATCCGTAAAGCTGTCTGGATTTGGTAATTTTGATCTGCGAGACAAGAAAGAGCGCCCTGGACGAAACCCTAAAACGGGTGAAGAAATTCCAATAAGCGCTCGCAGAGTTGTGACTTTCCGCCCCGGACAAAAATTAAGGGCACGTGTAGAGAGCTATAACGGAAATGATCATAGCGAATGATTCCCTGCCAGAGATTCCTAGTAAACGCTACTTTACAATAGGTGAGGTAAGCGAGCTTTGTGATGTCAAGCCCCATGTTCTACGCTATTGGGAGCAAGAGTTCGCCATACTTAAACCTGTAAAACGAAGAGGAAATAGGCGCTATTACCAACAAAAGGATGTTATTTTAGTGCGTCGAATTCGTAACTTGCTTTACGAGCAGGGCTATACCATTAGCGGTGCTCGGGTGCAGCTAGATGCTTTGCTAAATAGCAGTGAGGCTCATTCCACCAGCGCTCAATCTACTCAAACTCTGCGGGAAGTAGTTGCTGAACTAGAGCTTATTGTAACGTCTCTAAAGCCTTAATATTTGTAGCAACTTAACTCTCGCTCAGATTTGCGCGTAACAGCGTTAAAAAATGATCATTTATACGTATAAATGATCATTTTTCGTCTTGCGTAGCTTAAATTTGAGCAGTTATAGAGGTTTCCGATTCGTTACGGATGCTTTTTTAGTTAAAAATTTTCATTTTTTAACTAAAAAAGTAAAATATCAGTTTCAATAAGATTAAGTTTTAAGTATTATCCCCGCCATCGTTTTAGAGTATGTGTAAACGAATACGGGGCGTAGCGCAGTCTGGTAGCGCACCACACTGGGGGTGTGGTGGTCGCAGGTTCAAATCCTGCCGTTCCGACCAAATTCATTATTATCAAACGCTAAACTAGCGACCGCCAGATAAAGGCGGAGAAAATTATCATAAAATATATTGTAGGCTTCGCTAACTAGGCACTCTGTCTTAATTTCTACTCTTGGAAATATTTGCCTAGTTATCATCACGCAGCGAGCCAAGCAACAAAGACAATCCATAGCCCTCCAGAGATAAAAAGCTTTAAGTAAAACCTCTCTCTCGTATCTTTCGCAATCAACGACCAAATTAATGTCGCCCCGAGCACAATAAGAGTGCCGATAATAAATCTAAAAAAACTAAGTGCCATTCTTTGTTTCTCCAACTTATGCTATTAAAGTTAGTGACTGCTAGGTGTGGAAAGTAGATCGCAGGCAGGAGCCTCGCATGAAAGATAAATATATCGATAAGCTAACACCAGTACAATATGAAATAACCCAAAATAAAGGCACTGAGCAGGCCTTTAGTGGCATATATTGGGATACAAAAAAAGACGGTGTGTATCGCTGCGTATGCTGTGATGAGCCTCTCTTCTCTTCGGAAGAAAAATATGACTCAGGGTGTGGCTGGCCAAGTTTTTGGGATAACTTGCAAGCGGGCTCTATTCGGGAGGTGGTGGACTGCTCTCACGGGATGCAGCGGACTGAAGTCTGCTGTAATCGATGTGGAGCGCACCTAGGGCATGTATTTGAGGATGGGCCTCTCCCAACAGGTAAGCGATATTGTATCAATTCTGCATCCTTAAATTTGGCCGAAAAATAACACCCAGTTTATTGGGTTTTTACTTTACCTTGTATTTCACCATGTTATGTCACCTGTTAGTAGGCTTTTTCTATCTGCAAGGAATCAAGAATACGGCTTAAAAACACAGTTGACGAATAAGAGGACGCTTCGTCATACTGTGACGCAGTGTCAAAAACTCACCATGCGAACGTCCATTACCATGAGTACCCACTTGCTCTAAGAGTGAGTACATAATGCCTTATTAGGGCAGAAAACAAAGAGATCGTCAGCGCCGAGTAGACTTAATTCTGGAGGTGGGACGCGAGCCATTGTTGAAGTCGGGTTACCGCAGTCTTACTATGGCGCGCATAGCGGAACTCACTGAATACTCTAAGGTAACAATTTACCAGCATTTTTCCTGTAAGGAAGAGATTGTTCAGCGATTAGCGGCTAAAAGCACCGAAACACTGGTTGAGTTATTATCGTGAGTGCGTTCCTACCAGGGTAGTACGCTACTCAGCGTTGGTTTGGTCGCAGAAGCGTATTTTTTATTCTACCGATTGTATCCGGTAGAATTTAGCTTACTTGCAACCATACGTTCAAAAGCGGTCAGGGAGCGAATAAGCGCCCAGCAGTATGCTGAACTGGAAAGCTTGGAACAGTCCGCTCTCAATATAGTTAAAGAAATAATTACTGAGGGGGTGTGTCAGGAAGAGCTAAGCCTCGACGATACATTGTCTCCTGATGAATTGGCATGTGGCGTATGGTTTATGCTTTACGGGGCATTAAACCTTTATGGAGGGAAGCCTTTTCAGGGTGCTGAATTAGATAGATATCTTCAACTAGCAAGGAATAATTTCCAGTATTATGTAGCCTGTTGGCCATGGTCTGCTGAGGTTTCTGGAGATCGGAGCAAAAATGAGGAGCTCGGTCGCTGTTATAAACATAGTTAAAACTGAAATTTTTAAAGGCGATATGCAGTGTTTCGGTGAGCGATTTGTTAAGCTTGCTTTAGTCAGTCACACTGCAAGATGCTGTAGTAAGTACTGAATTTTTGGGCAGGCTCGAATAATTAAGATTGTCCTTAAATATTAAGTTGTTTTATTTTTAAACATATAATATCAATAACAAAGAAAATATTCGGAGAAGAAGATGGTAAAAAAACTCATTGTGGGCATTTTAGCTCTTATTTTAGTGGCTCCTGTTTTTGCCGAAACAGCAGAAGAGAAAGGACTCAGGATTGCCCAGGAGGGTGAGCATTTAGATGATGGCTGGGTTGACTCAACCAGTAAAATGGAAATGATTTTAATTAATAAGAACGGTAAGGAAACAGTTCGCAAAATGCACTCATCGGCTACAGAGGGAAGCAATGATGATGGGAAAATGCTCATGGTATTTGACTCCCCGAGAGATCAGAAGGGTACAGCGCTCCTGACTCATAGCCATCCAGATAAAGACAATGAGCAGTGGTTATATTTACCAGCCCTAAAAAAAGTTAAAAAAATCGCCTCCAAATCGAAATCAGGACCTTTTCTTGGCAGTGAGTTTTCATTTGAAGATATTGGTGGAGGAAAAATTGAAGATTATGACTACAAATGGCTTCGTGATGAAGAATTTAATGGTCGAAAAGTATGGGTGATGGAAGCTTACCCGAAAGATAAATATTCAGGTTACACAAAAGTAGTGTCATGGACAGATCAAGAAGATCATAGAATCTATAAAGCAGAATTTTGGGATAGAAAGAAAAGCCATTTGAAGACGATGACCTTGACTGGTTACGAGAAATATCTTGATAAGTTCTGGCGTCCTGGAGAGCTTCATATGGTAAACCATCAAACTCGAAAAGAAACTAAAATGCAGATATCTGACAATGTATTTAATCAAGGGTTGAAGGATAAGGACTTTACTAAAAATAGCCTTAAACGCGCACGCTAGGTATATTTTATCGGCTGAATGACTTGCGTTTTCAGTAACACCTCAGCGAACTCTGTAACTGTTCAGATTCGAGTGTGAGCTGAGGTGTTACAGTTTTTATTTGTTTAGTATTAACACCAAGGCGTAGCCAGGGGGTTTCTCAAGAGTTAATTTCCTTTGAGCGTGAATGCTTGCGCTTTAGGTATGATTTTGGCTTTGTGGCTACTTCTTCATTTTGGGGTTATCAGGTGTATCTCGCTATCTTAAATGTTATAAAAAAACAAAAACTTCTATTTTGTTTGCCTTTCTTTTTTATGCACACTCTGTCATATGCATTTGGTGGTGATTGGAGCTCTGAAGTTGGTTTAGAAGGAACGGTATTTGCCGAGGAAAGTGAGACCTCTGACACCCGCAGTAACTTCTCCCTTTTTATTAGCACTGAATATTACGAAGATTGGAATGATGGCGATGACTCATTCATTTTCTCCCCCCGCTTCAGGCTTGATCAGAATGATTCAGAGAGAAATACCTTTGATGTAAGCGAATTAGCCTGGGTTCACGTTGAGGATACTTGGGAAATACGAACAGGTATTCGTGAGGTTAGTTGGGGAGTATCTCTGATGGGCGGGGTTGTGGATGTCGTTAATCAAACGAGTATTGTTGAGGATTTTTTTGGTGCTAAATTAGGGCAGCCAATGATTAATCTATCACTTGTTCAAGATTGGGGCATTCTCGATTTGTTTGTTCTAACGGGTTTCAGAAAAGCTAGTCTGCCTGGTCCCGATAGTCGCCCAGGCTTACCCTTCGAGCTAAATACGGATGAATCTAAAATTTCTTTGCAAAATGAGGAGATTATTGGACTTGATTACGCCGCAAGGTGGCAACATTCGTGGGAATCATTTGAGTGGGCCTTATCCTATTTTTACGGTACAAGCAGGGAGGCGGATATTGATTTTAACTACAATGTTGCGGATCCGGGTATTGTGTCCACTTACGATAATATAAACCAGCTTGGCGTGGAACTTATATATATTTGGAACGGTTACAGCTTTAAGTACGAAAGTAAAACGGTTAAAGGCGCGAATAACAGGGGTGCTGGGATCGGTATGTATACAGCGGGGCTGATCGGTTTTGAGTACACATGGGGTTCTGTTTTTGGTGGTAATTATGACATCATGTGGGATGTCTCTTATATGCATGATGACAGAAAATCCTCTTTTTCTGCCATTATGGAGAAAGATATTTTTGCACTGGGGGTGCTCAATTTTAATGATGAATTTGACACGCGTATATCTTTCGGTTCTATTTGGGACGTGGAGGATGACGAAGGTATTTTTTTAATCAATGCTGAAAGGAGGATAGCGGAAAGCTGGAAGGCTACAATGTTTGCTGTTTATTTCTATGCAGAGCAAAAAGAAACGCCACCAGAGGTGATCGAGCAGCAGTCAGCCGCAGAGTTAGACCGATTGTTGCGTGGTTTTGAACTTTTCGGTGACTCGGAGTTGGAAAAAATTATCGATAGTTTTGGAACTTTAATAGTTGAACACGGCATTTTTAGCGATGAAGTAGGGGATGCAATTGATAACCTTCAAACAATCGTTGATAACGTGACCTTCCGTGAAGACAACAAGCTCGCAGTATTGAAAGACGAAAGTTTCATCAGGATTATATTAACGCACTACTTTTAATGGATAAAACACGTTGGCGTAGTGGCTTGTGAAGAATTTCATTAAACTCTATTATTGGGGCCTTTCATATAGGCTGAACGCAATAGCGTTATAAGGTAGTTATAAACATTTAAATTGATAGATCTGGAAGCAGCGCAAATCTAGCGTTGCGTACCGCTCTCTTAGGTAATTCGCGTCCTATTTTTCATGATTTCCCCTACACTGCAACAATGCTGCAAATATTGAATTCATGTTGACAAGCTGGGTTCTCAAACGTAGGTTTAAAACATCCGTTTAAAACACTGAGCCATAATATGCCCAAGTCCACCACGGCAGAGAGGATACTCGATGCTGCTCAAATTCTTTTTGCAATCAAGGGGTTCGCTGGAACGTCCCTTAGGCATATTACCAGCAAGGCGGGCGTAAACCTTGCTGCTGTAAATTATCACTTTGGATCAAAAGAAAAGCTGATGCGGGCGGTTTTTGAGAGAACGCTCACGCCTTTCTGCGACAGTTTAGAAAAACAATTGCTTAGCCATGGTCAAAGTGGGGGGGAGCCACTCACATTAGAAGAATTATTCGAAATAATGGTTTCTACAGCAAACAATGTGTATGGGGATGACAGTAAGGAGTTTTCTCGGTTCATGCGCTTAATGGGGCTTGCTTATGCGCAAACGCAAGATGAGCTTAGGGGGTTTTTAGGTGCACGTTATGGCATGGTTTTCAGGCGCTTTCTTGTGCATGTAAAGCTCGCAGCACCGGAGATGCCTCCAAAGGAGCTGTTTTGGAGAATTCATTTTGCGCTTGGGGCCGCAGTTTTTACGCTCGCTAGCTTTGGTGGTCTGCAGGAAGTCCTTCTCAATGATTATAAAATGGACGTAGGCTTATCAGATGTGGTTACACGCTTGGTTCCTTTTATGGCTGCAGGAATTCGCGGTGAGGTTGAGGTTGAATAAGTTACATGGTGTTTAGCTAAACGGAATTAAAATATGGCTGGGACGGAGACGCATATAATCATAGACACGGCTCATCAAGTGATGACCTTGCATCAAAGCCAGCGGCGTAATGTTTGTTATCCGATCTCCACGTCATCCTACGGTTTGGGTGAACAAACAGGTAGCTATAAAACTCCGCGTGGAAGGCATATTGTTCGCGCAAAAATTGGCCAAGGCACGCCTATCAATGGCGTGTTTGTGGGGCGGCGCTATACCCATGAAATATATTCCCCAGAGCTGGGGGAGGCATATCCAGAGAGGGATTGGATTCTAACGCGAATTTTGTGGCTCTGTGGTTGTGAATTAGGTATTAATCGGCTGGGCTCGGTAGATACTATGCGGCGTTTTATCTATATTCATGGGACTCCTGATTCCGAACCTATGGGTAAACCGGCATCTCACGGGTGTATTAGAATGGCTAACAAAGATATAATTGATTTATTTGAGTTGATTCAGCTGGGCTGCTCGGTAACTATTTCATAATACGTTTAAAATAGCGCGCAAGTGCAGAAGTCACCAAAAACCAGAGGGTATTTGCAAAAGGGCTGCTGGGGGTTTAATCACATCAATTGAGGTCAGCAATTAGGCCTTTTTTTGGCCACAGGTCCTACTTGCTATAATTTTGGTAGGCATGTCTCTTTAAATTAACCATTGGAATTTGCTCATGGTGGCTCTTATTACTGGCCAGATCACACAGGTTTCACCTCGCGTGAAGCGTTTGCTTGCGCCAAACCCTGGTCCTTTTACTGGGCCAGGAACAAACACTTATATTGTAGGGAAATCAGAGCTTGTTTTAATTGATCCGGGTCCAGAGATTGTTTCCCATATTGACACCTTAGTCGATGAGCTGGCAGGAAATATTCGCTGGATACTTGTGACCCATACACACCGTGATCACTCACCAGCAGCAGCTTTATTGAAAAAACGATTAGGCTCTAGCGTTGAAGTGCTTGGTATGCTGAGTGCTCATGACGGCCCTTCCTTTGATCAAGATTTTATTTCAGATCGTCCGTTTGGTCATGGCGATAGTATAAAAACCGAGGAGTTTACGTTAACAGCCATACATACTCCCGGTCATGCCTCGAACCACCTATGTTATTTCTTGGAAGAAGAGGCGTTATTGTTTTCTGGAGACCATCTGATGGATGGATCGACGGTTGTTATTGCTCCACCCGATGGGCATATAGCAAGTTATATCGATTCTCTTTCATTGTTATTTGATTACCCCATTGACGTTATCGCACCGGCTCATGGAGGTTTGATATCTAGAGCGCATGAGGAAATCGAAAAAACCATAAGGCATCGCCTAAAGAGAGAGGAAAATGTGAGGGCGGCGCTTCTTTTAGATTCTAGCCGGTCAATTTCTGATCTCACCCCTTTTGTTTACGATGACGTTCCTGTTTTTATGCATCTAATCGCCCAGCAATCACTGCTTGCCCACTTGATCAAACTTGAGGAAGACGGTGAAGCAAGTGAACAGCAGGGACAATGGACACTATTAAAATAACACGATGATTCGACAGGTATGAATATTTCCTCAAGGCCCAATGGCTGCTGGTTTCCACATGCTTGGCATAAGCCATTTGAGTCGATATAGTAACCGGCTCGTTTTTGCGTTGAACCTTGTTAGTTTTATGCGTTTGGGCTATTACCTAGGTGCTTTTTTCAGCGTAGGCTCAAGTTCGTGCATAACAGCGTTAAACAATGATCATTTAAACTCACATTCCCCGCCTTATTTTGCTCAAATTTGAACGCAATCTGAACTCTTGCAGAGTTCGCTGAGGTGTTACAAAGTTTTAAACATACCTTACAGAAATTTCGAGACTTTTGGCATCGCGGTTCGTTTAAGCCTGGTGTGAAGGTCCCTTTTGTTAACGGAAGCAATAAGCAATGAGAGATAAAGAGCGTCTAATAATTTTCGATACAACTCTTCGTGATGGTGAGCAGAGTCCTGGTGCATCAATGAATCAAGAGGAAAAGCTACGTATTGCCAAGGCGCTGGAAAAACTGCGAGTGGATGTTATTGAAGCTGGTTTCGCTATTGCTAGCCCTGGGGATTTTGAGTCAGTAAAGGCCGTTGCAGAAGCCGTTAAAGATTGCAGGGTATGCAGCTTGGCACGTGCAACCGATGCGGATATTGATCGTGCCGCCGAGGCACTAAAAAATGCCAATGCTCCACGTATCCACACTTTTATTGCAACCTCTCCCATTCATATGAAGCATAAATTGAGAATGTCGCCTGATAGCGTTGTTGAAAGAGCGGTTGCCTCTGTGAAAAGGGCAAGAAACCTTGTTGATGATGTCGAATTTTCCTGTGAAGATGCCGGCCGCTCTGAACTGGGTTTTTTATGCCGAATCATTGAAGCTGCAATTGATGCGGGTGCTCGTACGATCAATATTCCAGATACGGTGGGTTATGCTTTACCTCACCAGTTTGGTGAAACCATTACGCAGCTTCTCACGCGTATTCCTAATTCTGACAAAGCAGTATTTTCTGTTCATTGTCATAATGACCTTGGCCTAGCTGTTGCCAATTCAGTCGCTGCCGTTTTGGCGGGCGCAAGACAGGTTGAGTGCACCATTAATGGTTTGGGAGAAAGAGCGGGGAACGCTTCCCTAGAGGAATTAGTGATGGCTATTGAGACACGCCATGATGCCTTCCCCGTATACAGCAACATTAAAACAGAAGAGATTGTACCTTGTTCCCGTTTGGTCTCCACCATTACAGGCTTTGCTGTTCAGCCGAATAAAGCGATTGTAGGGGTAAATGCATTTGCTCACGAGGCAGGGATCCATCAGGATGGTGTTCTGAAGCATCGCGAAACCTATGAAATAATGCGTGCTGAGAAGGTTGGCTGGAATGCCAACCGTATGGTTCTGGGCAAACACTCAGGTCGCGCTGCATTTGCTGACCGTTTGAACAGCCTTGGGGTGCAGTTTGATACCAAAGAGGCGCTTAATAATGCCTTTGCCAGGTTTAAAGAGCTGGCGGATAAAAAGCATGAGATTTT
>JAESUE010000272.1 GCA_016763235.1 Pseudomonadales bacterium | reverse complement strand
GGCACAGGTAAAACCATGTTGGCAGAAGAAGTCGCAGAGGCTCTGGGGCTTAAATTGATCCGTTGGCACGTGAAGTCCACCACCAAAGCGCAACAGGGTTTGTACGAGTATGATGCGGTTTCTCGCTTGCGTGACTCTCAGTTAGGTGATGAGCGAGTGCACGATATTTCTAACTATATTGTGAAAGGTAAGCTTTGGGAGGCCTTCGAATCAGACGAGCCGGTGGTATTGCTGATTGACGAAGTCGATAAGGCCGATATTGAATTCCCCAATGACCTGCTGACTGAGCTGGATAAAATGGAGTTCTTTGTATACGAAACTCAGAAGCTGGTTAAGGCAAAGATTCGCCCTTATATTTTCATTACCAGTAACAATGAAAAAGAGTTGCCAGATGCCTTTTTACGGCGCTGCTTTTTTCACTATATAAACTTTCCTGACCGCGAAACAATGCATAAAATTGTCGACGTTCATTATCCAGATATAAAGAAAAACTTGTTGAAAGAAGCGCTGGATGCATTTTTTGAATTACGTGAAGTACCGGGTCTTAAAAAGAGACCTTCCACATCAGAGTTGATTGATTGGCTGAAGCTGTTAATGGCAGACGATATTGCTGAGGATGTGCTGCAAAGTAAGAACGCTCGAAACGCAATACCGCCATTGCACGGAGCGTTACTTAAAAATGAGCAAGATGTGCAACTGCTTGAGCGCTTGGCATTTATGCACCGGCGAGAACTATAGGTTTAGGGCTATTCTATGCTGATCAATTTTTTCTTTCGACTTCGAGACGCAAAAATACCCGTCACCATAAGGGAGCTTATGGATTTGCTGGAAGCTTTAAAGCATCATTTGGCAATTTATGACATGGATGCTTTCTACCAGTTATCCAGAACCTGCCTGGTTAAGGATGAGCGCCACTACGATAAGTTTGACCGAACCTTTGCCGAATATTTTGAAGGTGTTAAACGTGTCGATCCTGGCTTGCTCAACGCTGATATCCCTGATGAGTGGCTTAAAAAAGCGGTTGAACGGCATTTCTCGCAAGAGGAAATGGATGCTATTAAGGAGCTTGGCGGTTTAGACAAGCTGATGGAGGAGTTTCAAAAGAGACTTGAAGAGCAAAAAGAACGTCACCAAGGTGGCAATAAATGGATAGGCACTGCTGGCACTTCTCCTTTCGGTGCTTATGGCACCAACCCCGCTGGTTTTCGAACGACCGGGGAAAGCCGAAATAAACGAGCGGTCAAAGTATGGGAAAAACGGCAATACAAGAACCTAGATGATAGCCGCGATCTAGGTATTCGCAATATCAAGATGGCTCTGCGTCGTCTAAGAAGGCTGGCCCGAAGCGGTGCCGCCGAAGAACTGAATGTTCACGAAACGATACAGGCGACTGCAGAAAAAGGCGGTTTGCTTGATATAAAAATGATGCCAGAGCGTCGAAATAGAGTAAAAGTACTGCTGTTTTTTGATGTGGGTGGTTCTATGGATCCCCATGTTCGGGTTTGTGAGGAGCTTTTCTCTGCAGCGCGATCAGAGTTTAAAAACATGGAGTTCTTTTATTTTCATAATTTTATTTATGAGGGTATTTGGACAGATAATCATCGTCGCTGGGAAGATAGCACGCCAACCTGGGATATCATTCATAAGTACCCGCAAGATTACCGGGTGATTTTTATCGGTGATGCCAGTATGGCGCCAATGGAAGTCAGCTCGCCCGGTGGTAGTGTTGAGCACTATAACGATGAGTCGGGTGCAGCCTGGATGCACCGTATTCAAGATCACTTTGATAAGGTGGTCTGGCTGAATCCCGAGCCTGAAGCCAGTTGGCGAAATGTTGCATCGATAACACACATACAGGCTTTAATGGAACGGCATATGTACCCCTTAACCATTAAAGGCATTGAAGAGAGTATGAGATACCTGAGCCGTTAGGCTCAGGCTTTGATCACGCAAAGGCAAAGGCTTATGCGTCGATAGCCTGAAACGTTGGTAATTTCGGACGGTTCAGGCTTAGCTTCTCGCTGGGTGCCATAACCTCTGCTTCTCCTGTTACCACGATTTTACCTTCTTGGTTGCTTATCTTGCAGTCAATTAAGATGCGTTGGCGCTTATCTGTTTTTTCTTTTATTTCCAGTTCGACTGTTAGCGTGTCATCAATAAAAACCGGCCGTTTGAATTTGAGGCTTTGGCCAAGATAAATGGAGCCAGGGCCAGGAAGCTCTGTGGCGACGGCTGCGGAAATTAAGGATGCGGTCAATATGCCATGGACAATGCGCCCGCCAAAAGGGGTGCTTTTTGCAAAGTCTTCATCAAGGTGTACTGGATTGATATCACCTGAAACGTGAGCAAATAAAATTACATCTTTCTCACTGATAGTTTTCGTGTAGCTCGCTTTATCGCCGACGCTGATTTCGTTATAGGTTTTATTGCTTAGTTTTGACATGAGCGCTCCTGAGTTTTGTTGAAAAAAGAAGGGTTTCCGTCGCGGGATTTTTGTATCGAAAGTCGGTAACTATTCAGCTCACGCTCAAATTCACGCATAACGGTGTTAAAAAATGATCATTTATATTTATAGACTCACATTCCCCGCCTTGTTCTGCTCAAATTTGAACGCAATCTGAACAGTTACTCGGCAAACCCTCTAACCTGGGTAAACCTCATAGTCCACGAGTTTGAGGGTGGGCTGAATCGTAACTGATATTCTACCATCTTGATTCGCTGCAGCGGACTCATTGTGGACATGACATAGAGATCACGTCAAAATAGCCGTTTGCATTCGTTTACGAGCAGCCTAAGTTGGTGGTGTTTGTTTGTCGATTTTATGGTTGTGTTCAAAAGGTAATTTATGGCTAAACCAAGTCTCGCAAGATACTCAGAAGAGATGAGCCCGAGTCAAGTGTATTTGAGGCTTCTGGGCTATACGAAACGTTACTGGCATTTCTTTCTGCTTGGGGCTGTGGGCTTTGCACTGTATGCATTAACCCAAACGGCATTTGCCAAACTCATGGAATATATTATCACGGCAGTGGATAGCCATGATCAAAGTGCGAGGTTGATGATTCCTGCCGCAGTGATGGCGATTTTCATTGTGCGTGGAAGTGGTTCATTTTTAGGTAATTATAGTTTCTCCTATGTTGCTCGGAATGTGATTCACGCGCTGCGTACGGAAATGTTTACCAAATTATTGGTATTGAGAAAGGCTGAGTTCGATCACATTAGCTCGGGTCATTTGATCTCAAAGTTTACGTATGATGTAGAACAGGTTTCCGCAGCGGCAGTGGACTCATTAAAAGTCGTTGTGCGAGAAGGCCTGACAGTGGTTGGCTTGCTGACGTTTCTGATTTATACCGACTGGAAGCTATCACTTATTTTTTTCGCCATTACTCCCTTTATTGCTTTAGTCATTGGCTTTGCCAGTAAGCGTTTTCGGGTGGTCAATAAACGCATTCAGGAAAGCATGGGGGATGTGACACATGTAGCTTCTGAGGCGATTAACGGGCAGGTTGAAATAAAAACCTATGGGGGCGAAGCTTATGAGAATCAGCGCTTTTTTGATGTGAGTTATTACAATTTACGCCAGTCGATGAAGTTGGTGTTGGCTTCATCGATTAGCGTGCCGGTTATTCAGCTGTTGGTTGCCTTGGCTATTTCTGTATTGGTGTGGGTGGCACTCGGGGTGATGGCCGAAACGACAACTGCCGGACAATTTGCTGCTTATATTACTGCCGTGAGCATGTTGGCAAAACCCATTCGACAGTTGACGCAGGTTAATACGGGTATTCAGCGAGGGGTCGCTGCTTGTTATTCCATCTTTGCATTGCGTGATGCCGAGCAAGAAGACGATCATGGTCAGAGAAGTTTGGAAGGGGCAAATGGCGCTATACGTTCAAGAATGTGAGCTTTTCTTATGGCGAAAAAAGTGTACTCAATGACGTGAGTTTTCATGTTGAACCTGGGCAAACCGTGGCCATTGTTGGTCGTTCTGGCAGCGGGAAGTCTACATTGGTCAACCTATTGTTACGTTTTTATCAGCCTGATTCTGGAGAGATTAGCATTGACGATGTGCCTGTATCTGAAATCAAGCTTGAAAATTTACGCGATCAATTTGCTTTGGTGAGCCAGAGGATCATGCTTTTTAACGATACGCTTTCTCATAATATCGCCTATGGAAAAATGGCAAGCAGTGAAGAGCCCGAAATTATTGAGGCAGCGAAGGCTGCGAATGCATGGGAGTTTATAGAGGCAATGCCAGATGGCTTGGCAACACGCCTTGAGCAAGATGGTTCGAACCTGTCAGGAGGGCAACGTCAGAGAATCGCCTTGGCAAGGGCTTTTTTGAAGGATGCCCCTGTTCTTATTTTGGATGAGGCAACCTCTGCACTAGATAATGAATCAGAGCGGAAAATTCAGACTGCGCTGGATACCGTAATGCGCGGGCGGACGACAATCGTGATCGCCCACCGTCTTTCCACCATAGAAGCGGCGGATAAAATATTGGTACTGGAGGCCGGCCAAGTTGTTGAGCAGGGTTCGCATAGTGAGCTACTGGATAAAGGCGGCCATTATGCCCAGCTGTATAAAATGCAATTTTCAGACTGCAGCTAATGTTGGCGTTCTTATCGCGAAAAATTCAACAAGCTTGGTATGACGGGCATTTTTTGCTGTGGTTACTCTTGCCCCTCTCGCTGCTGTTTCTCGGCGTGGTACGTTTTCGGCGGCAAGCTTATATAGATGGAAAAAAAACCGTTGTTCCTTCGCCTTGCCCAGTGATTGTGGTGGGCAATATTAATGTCGGTGGTAGCGGTAAATCACCGCTGGTAATTTGGCTGGCTGAAAAGCTGAAATCAGAGGGTTATCGCCCCGGCATAATTAGTCGCGGTTATGGTGGGAAAGCACCTTCTTATCCATTTTTGGTTGATGAGGATAGCTCTCCTTCCCTGGTGGGTGATGAGCCCTGGATGATTCAGCATCGCACCGGCCTACCTTGTGTGGTCGATCCCGATAGGCCGCGTGGAATACGCTACCTTTATGAAACCCAATCTTGCGATATCATTATTAGTGACGACGGCTTGCAACATTACGCCATGGAAAGGGATGTCGAAATTGTTGTATTAGATGGCCAGCGTAAACTGGGGAATGGCTTTTGCCTGCCTGCTGGCCCACTGAGAGAGCCTGCTAGTCGGCTGGATTCAGTCGATTTTGTGGTGGTTAATGGCGGCCCAACATCGGAACAACAATATGCAATGGACTTAAAGGCGAATGGCTTTTATGCCCTAAACGGCTTTAGCAAAGGGGATAGCCAAAAAGTATCGTTTGAAGGGAGTGAAGAGGTGCATGCGGTGGCGGGGATCGGTAATCCCCAGCGTTTTTTCGATACACTGACTGCTTTAGGGTATCGTGTTGACCCACACCCATTCCCAGACCATTATTATTTTAAAGCTAAGGATTTAGATTTTGACGATGAAAATAAAATCATTTTAACGGAAAAAGATGCGGTAAATGTTTGAGTTTTAAAAACGATAATACTTACTATCTTCGGGTAGATGCTAGGTTAGATGCGCTTTTCTGGCCAGCATTGCAGACCAAGTTAAAAGGCCTGTATAAAGCCACCTAAAACCAGGGGACTGTTCATGATAGATAATAAACTGCTTTCCATATTGGCCTGCCCAGTATGCAAAGGCGATTTGGACTACAGAAAAGAGCGAGATGAGTTATGGTGCCGCGCTGATGCGCTCGCATTTCCGGTGAAGGACGATATCCCCGTAATGCTCGAAAACCAGGCTCGCACGCTGACAACCGATGAAAAACTGTCGAAGAAATAATGTAACGAATCAGCTTAAGCTCACATTTAAGGCAGAGCTGGATGGTTCCCACCGACTAAAGAATTTTCAATTTAGGCTATTGCATGAGTTTTAATGTTGTTATTCCCGCGCGATACGCATCGTCACGCCTGCCCGGCAAGCCCCTTGAAGTGATTGCGGGTAAGCCTATGGTGCAGCATGTGTACGAGCGTGCTCAAGAAAGTGCGGCTGAGGAAGTCATTGTGGCGACGGATGATGATCGAATCCTGAGAGCGGTAGAGCAATTTGGTGGGCGGGTGGTGATGACTTCAGCGAACCACGAGTCAGGCACAGATCGGCTACAAGAAGTTGCCGCATTAGAAGGGTGGGCTGACGAGCAAATAGTGGTGGGGGTGCAGGGGGATGAGCCAATGATCCCCCCCATCGTCATAAACCAAGTTGCAGAAAACCTTGCTGCTCGGCCGGAATATTCTATTTCTACGCTACTGGAGAAAATCAGCGAGCTGAGTGATGTCATGGACCCTAATGTGGTTAAAACCGCGATGGATCAATCGGGTGCGGCATTGTATTTTAGTCGCGCCCCGATCCCCTATGGACGGGACTGTTTTCCGGAGAAATTTCCAGAAGGTATTGATTATTATCGTCATATTGGTATTTATGGCTATCGAGTAAAATTTTTACGCCAGTTTGCCAGCTGGGAAATGAGCCCTCTTGAAAAAGCGGAGAAGCTAGAACAGCTAAGAGCCATGTGGTACGGCGCTAAGATTCATCTGGATGTCGCGGTAGAAACACCGCCAAAAGGAGTGGATACGCCTGAAGACTTGGAGCACATACGTCGCTTAATGGGGCAGTCCTGATTCACTGATATGGTTAAAGTATTATTCGTTTGTCTTGGCAATATCTGTCGTTCTCCGACCGCGCACGCTGTGTTTGAACATAAAGTAGCGCAGCGGAACTTGCAGCATGCTATTGCCGTAGATTCTGCTGGTACGGCTGCCTATCACATCAACAAGCCACCAGATAAACGCTCCCAGCGTGAAGCGCAAAAAAGAGGTTATGCGTTGGGCCAACTCAGGGCGCGACAGGTAGCAGAAACAGATTTTTCAAATTTTGATTATATTCTTGCGATGGATAATGCGAACTTAATTGACCTGCGGCAAAATTGCCCCAAAGAATACCGTTCTAAACTAGAGCTGTTTTTACACTATGGAGGCTCTTCTGAAACAGAAGTGCCAGACCCTTATTACGGTGGCGAAGAGGGTTTTCAGCACGTACTTGATCTTGTGGAAAGCGCGGCTGATGAGCTACTAGAAGAAATTATCACGCAGCGGCGATTGTTGTGACGTCTGGTTTAGAGCATCCCGATAATATCTCGGTTTCTCCTTATTTAATCAGAGAGTATGCGTCACTTAAGCCTTTTCACACCTTTGGTTTGTCCGCCACTGCGCGTTTTTTCTGTGAAATTGATAGCGAAGAAGCGCTTCTTGCCTTGCTTAAAGGCCCCGTATTTGTTGAGAATTCCCATGTATTTTTAGGGGAGGGAAGTAATACCTTATTTACCCGCGATTTCTCTGGAATTGTTGTGCGCCTCAATATCATGGGACTTCAGCAAGTATCTGAAGACGAACAATGTATTACCCTGAAAGTGAGTGCCGGCGAAAATTGGCATAGCTTCGTCAAATATACGCTGAATAGCGGCTACTACGGCCTAGAAAATCTTTCATTGATTCCTGGTAGCGTGGGTGCAGCGCCAGTGCAAAATATTGGTGCTTATGGTGTGGAGGTAAAAGATCTTATTGCTGAGGTTGAAGCGATTGATATTTACTCTGGCGCTAAACGGATATTTAAAAATAGAGACTGTGATTTTTCTTACCGTCATAGTTGTTTTAAGGGCGAGCTGGAAAACCGTTATGTTATTACTGCTGTATCATTTTGTTTAACAAAAGCCCCAAAATTAAAACTTGAATACGCCGGCTTAACAGAAGGTTTTGAGAGCCAGGGCTTACGTAAGCCAACGGCTCTTGATGTGAGTGATTTAATTTGTGACTTGAGGAAATCCAAGCTTCCTGATCCAGATAAAATAGGCAATGCGGGTAGTTTTTTTAAAAATCCGATAATAAGCGCCGCGCAATATTTTAAATTACAGGAACAGTTTGCGGAAATAAAAAGTTTTAAATTAAAAAATAATAAATATAAAATTCCCGCAGGGTGGCTGATTGAGTACTGTGGTTTTAAAGGTGCAAGTATAGGGCCAATAGGTATATACGAAAAACAAGCGCTTGTTTTAATAAACAGCGGGGAAGCTAATGGCGCAGATGTTCATCATGCCGTTAAACAAATTACCAGCAGGGTGAGTTTTGAATTTGATATTCTATTAGAAGTCGAACCGATTATTTTTTAATTCGCTATTCATAATGATTGTAGCGCTTGTTTTTTTGTAACACTTCATCTCACGCTCAAATCCGCGCAAAACAGCGTTAAGAAATGATCATTTATACGTATAAACTCATGTTTTTTCGCCTTTTTTTGATCAAATTTGAATGCACCTGAATAGTTACAGAGCTCGCTGAGTAGACGCTTTTTTTTACTTCATTTCTTATTCTTGTACGACATTGCAATGTCGTGCCTATCTTAGCGAAACAAATAGACACACTTCTAACGCTGTACTCTATGATTCTGTGGGCTTGACGTGCACGTTGTGATTGCGCGCGCCAAGATCATGGGGTAATCTGGGCTTTGGAGACATGCACTATTTAAATGCTGTGTGTTTGCAGATTCACAGTGTTTTGAATAATAAAATTATAAAAATAAAGTACTTAGCTAATAATATAAAAAATATTTACAGGAGTTGTGTATGTTGCTGCATGTTGGAAGGCGACACCTTGTCGCACTAAGTTGTCTCGTTGCTTCACTTTTTGTTTCCCCTTCGATCCTTTTTGCTAATGAGCTTTCTCCCGCACGGTCTATTGAAGTGGTGGTGGTCTCTGGTGAGAAACTACCAGCCCTACTGGGTAAGGAGTACCAAAACTATTCAGTAATGGTTGTTGATGGTGAGACGTTATTACCTATTCCTTATCAGTTTGATGAGCGCAATGAAGGGGGGTTTATTTATGCTTCTGGTGGTTCTCTCGCTATTCTAGGGACAGAAAATATTTTGGACAAAGAGGATGAGTTGGCTTTTATGCTTAAAGATACGGGTATAAAAGCTGAGCCTGAACAACTGTCAGCCGTGTCAGGAGCGGTTGTAGCGGAGTTCGAAGTTGAGTTAGGTGACCATATGCGTTATGCCTATCTTATCGAAGGCAATAGCGAACGTAGTGAAAAACATTACACGCACTTTAATAAAGAAACCGGCTTGATTACAACAAGCGCTTACACCTTACAGGTTGACCCCGATAACTTGTTGGTGTGGGGAGACTATACATATGAAGGGTATGCAGAAAAAAATGTATCTCTTCTTGATACCATGAAGTTGCGGGTAAACGGTAGGATCGGCTTTATTAAAGCCACTATTTACAATAAACTTATTCCCAGTGAAATTGTTGCAGTAAAAAATGGGCCCGTTAGAAGCATTATTGAAATGGACGCCTCCATTGGTATGTTGGGGATCAATGTTCTAACAGTCGGGGCCAGTGTTACCATTACTGAAAACTCGACTGAGTTTCCTGTTTTTCTAACCATTCCAAAAGCAGCTGCTGTATTGAGTTCTCTTGATATAGAAGTTTCACTAGATTTGGATAATATGGAAAAGGCGCGTTATCGCACCGAGTTAGGGCCAAAAGAGCCAGTAATTCAAGGTGGGGGAGGGGCTGATCCGAAAGATCTTGCTGTTGATCTAGATCACAACTGGTTGTCAGTGAGCAGTAATAAGAACTGGGACATCATTGCTTTTTTTAATAGGAATAAGGATGTAACGGTTACGCTGGAGGCTCTGTATAAAGATTCTGCATTGGATGGCAAGGTTGATAAGCCTGAAAGGGTAAAAGGTAGTTCCCCTCAGGCGGGTTATCTTATTACAGATATCCCCACTGGCGTTGCCTCAACAATAGGAATCAATCTTTACTACAATAAGGATTTTTGGCAAGGTAATAATGTAGAAATTGCGGCAAACGAAATTCGCAATCCTGCTAATATTAATGTCAATATTTTCTAGTAGTATCTCTTAATGAGTTTACGCCGCCTCGCCAGTGGTGGCGTGAACTTTATTCCAAATGAGCACTGTCATTTATTTAAGTCTCGTGCCTTTTTCTTAATATCTTTTTTAATTATCACCCTGACTTTTGATGTTCATTGTGCTTAGGCGCAATTGAGATGAGGGTGGTATTGTCGTCTTTCTCGTGTACCTGCATTTTTTCGTTAAGCTAATTAATTTAGCTTAACTGATCTGTGTTTTGAGCGAGAATTGTTGAAATTTCTTCTGGAAATTATTCAGGGTGCTGCTGATGTGTGCTCTTGTCGGCATGTGAATACACGACATTGTTATCAGTGGTAACGCCTGTTTTTTGGGTTTGGATTCAAACGAGCGTATGAGATATAACGCATTGTTAATTAACGATATAGTTTGATAAATAGCCATAACAGAGCAGTTAATTTTATATATTGCTTGCCTTCTCCCAGCTCCTTCGAGTAGAGTCTGACAATCCGGTTTAATGCCGGTTTAGAGTACGGAAAACGGGGTCTTCCCGATTAAAAAAATAACGTATTAACTATAACGAGTGCACGGAGGGTGTAATTTATGAACTTCCAATTTGATGAAGATCAAGACCTGTTACGCGACGCCGCCCAGAAATTACTTGGCGATAAAGCAACGCTTGAAGCTGCCCATAAACATATGGATAAAGCTAGCGACTACGATAAAGAACTTTGGTCAACAATGGCTGAAAATGGCTGGCAAGGTATCGCTATCCCCGAAGAGTTCGGTGGTGCTGGCATGAGCTATCTGGATCTTTCTGTTTTAGCAGAAGAGCTAGGGTACCACTATGCGCATACTCCTTTTAGTGCATCTATATTTGGTGCTGCCGAAGCAATTATTGTTGCGGGTAGTAGTGAGCAAAAATCAACACTACTTCCAAAAATTGCAAATGGCGAAACAATCGGTACTTTGGCTGTATTTGAACAGTCAGGTCGTCATGACTATGCCGGTATTACTACAAAAGCGGTAGGCGGAAAATTATCTGGAATCAAGCTTCCTGTAAGTGATGGCTTGTGTGCAGATATCGCAATTGTGGCTGCGCAGGCTGATAAAGGGCTTTCACTTTACGTTGTAGATTTAACGCAAGCTGGCGTTGAGCGTGCTGAGTTACGCACAATGGAGCTTACCCGTAAGCAAGCAACTTTGACTTTAAATAATGCCCAGGGCGAATTACTTGGGGAAGAAGGTCAAGGTGAAGCCTTGCTGGATAACATCCTGAACCGTACAGCAATTCTTACTGCTTTCGAGCAGCTGGGTGGCGCACAACGTTGTTTAGATATGGCGAAAGATTACTCCTTAGAGCGTTATTGCTTTGGTCGCCAAATTGGTTCTTATCAAGCAATAAAGCACCGTATTGCTGATATGTATGTGAAAGTAGAAATGGCACGTTCAAACTGCTATTTCGGAGCATGGGCTCTTACCAGTAGCGAAGCCGATATACCAGAAGCTGCTGCAGTGTCACGCATCGCTGTTTGTGATGCATACAGCTTTGCCGCACAAGAAAATATCCAAATTCACGGCGGCATTGGGTTTACTTGGGACGCGAATCCCCATCTGTTCTTAAAGCGCATGAAGATGCAAGAGTTCTCTTTAGGTAGTGCAAACCTTTGGAAAGAGAAACTCTATAAAGCACTGGCTAACAAAGCAGCGTAATGCGTCATATTCTATTTAAGAATTAATGCAGATAATAAACCGGTATCTATTCAGCGAATTCTGTCATTGCTCACACTACATTTAAATGTGAGCTGATGTGTATTTTGGAACCGTTACGCGCAAGGTTTAGCGCGAGCGGGTGTGCTGAATAGTTACGTAAACCGAATAGAAAGAAAGGAACTTAACAATGGATTTTAATGATAGTCCTACGGAAGCAAAATTCCGCGCGGAAGTAGTAGAGTGGCTAGATGCCAATGCAACCAAGCGTGACCCTGACGATACTTCAGCGCTGAGCATGTTTTCTGAGCGCGAATCCCCTGAAATGATCGAAGAATGTAAAGGATGGCAGCGTACTAAAGCGGATGCTGGTTGGGCGTGCATTACTTGGCCAAAAACGTTTGGTGGTCGTGGCGGCACATTGATGGAAAATATTATTTTCTCTCAAGAAGAAGCCAAGTATCTCACACCGCCAAATATTTTCATGATTGGTTTAGGAATGGCTGGCCCGACGATTGCTACTCACGGTACTGAAGAGCAAAAGCAACAATGGCTGCCTTCTATGTTGCGTGGTGACGTAGTTTGGTGTCAGTTGTTCTCTGAGCCTGCTGCAGGATCTGATTTAGCAGGTTTGCGAACTAAAGCTGTTAAAGACGGTGATGACTGGATCATCAATGGCCAGAAAGTGTGGACATCGGGTGCGCATTACTCCAGATGGGGCATTTTAGTTACTCGCTCTGACTTTGATGTACCTAAGCACAAAGGTTTGACTTACTTTGTTATTGATATGGAATCCGAAGGTGTAGAAGTTCGACCCATCAAGCAAATCACGGGTGGAGCTAACTTCAACGAAGTATTTTTGACTGATGTACGCATTCCTGATGCAAACCGTCTAGACCGTGAAGGTAACGGCTGGGCTGTATCGCTGACAACGCTTATGAATGAGCGTATGTCTATTGGCGGTGGTATGGGTATGGGTGCCGATATGCTAATCGGAGAACTGAATCGTTTGGCAGAAACTTGCTATATTGATGGTGTTCTTGGAAAAGATAGCGCGGCAGTGCGTCAGAAAATTTCTGAATACTATTCACGTATGAAGTCTATGGAGCTAACGGTAAACCGTACGCTTTCTGCTCTGTCAAAAGGCGGTATGCCTGGTTCAGAGAGTTCCATTATCAAAGTGGCAATGGGTATCCTGCTTCAGGAAATCGCTGCTTTCGCTATGGAACTTCAAGGTGGCGCTGGATTTGAGTTCGGTGAGGACTCAACGTATGGCGGCGGCATGTGGCAAGAACTTTATCTCGGTATACCAGCAATTCGTATTGCCGGTGGAGCGGATGAAATTCAGCGCAATATCATTGGTGAGCGTGTTCTTGGTCTGCCTACTGAGGCGCGTGTTGATAAAGGTATACCGTTTAAGGATATTCCAAACGGTTAATCTTGCATCGATGTAACACCTCAGCTCACGCTTAAATTCGTGCATAACAGCGTTAAAAAGTGATCATTTATACTTATAAATTCACATTTTTCGCTTTGTTCTGCCCAAATTTGAATACAATCTGAGCAGTTTCAGGGTTCGCTGAGGTGTTACGTATCGATTAAGTTGACGTTTAAAAAACCCTGGCGAATGCCGGGGTTTTTTATGTCTGCTGTTCTGTTCTGTTCTAATCGTTCTTCACTTTGGGTTGAAGGTGATAGTTTATATTTTTGCGAAGTTTTTTGTATTCATGAGAAAAAATTCAGCAAGAAGAATTATTTCGACCATATAGATTGTTTAGATGTAAGCATTTTTTCGCGAGTTCTGGCGGTAGATCACTCCAGCTGAAACGCCATCGCCAGTTACCTTCTGTGGTACCCGGCGTGTTCATTCGATGTTCTTCATTTAGTTCTAGTAAATCCTGAAAAGGGATTATTGCGAGCTGGCTTACTGAGGCGAGTGCACTGTTAATAATAGGCCAGGGCATGGCTTGCAGTGGGTAAGTTAAATATTCAAATAAGTTTTTCTGCACAGTTTGAGGTAAATTGTTGTACCAGCCAAGGCTGGTGTTATTGTCATGGGTGCCGGTGAAAACCACGCTGTTTTTAGTGTGGTTGTGCGGAAGGTAAGGGTTTTTGCTGTCGGAATCGAATGCAAATTGCAGTATTTTCATGCCGGGTAGTTTGAATCGGTCTCGCAGCGCTTCTACTTCAGGGGTGATGATGCCAAGGTCTTCTGCAATGATGGGAAGGGGGGAATAATCTTGGCTTAATGCATTAAAAAAAGCCTCTCCTGGGGCGCTTTTCCAGTGGCCATTAATAGCAGTTTCTTCATGTATAGGAATTTCCCAATACGCTTCAAACCCTCTGAAGTGGTCGATCCTTACCAGTGAAACTTGCTTGAGAGTGTGAGCAATGCGCTGCTTCCACCATCTAAAATCATCTGCTTGTATTGCTGGCCAATTGTAAAGAGGGTTTCCCCATCGTTGTCCGGTTGCTGAAAAATAGTCGGGTGGAACTCCTGCCACGGCAAAGGGTTGCCCCGATTCGTCGAGATTAAAAAGGGCTTGGTGCTCCCATACATCGGCACTGTCATGAGCGACAAAAATCGCAACATCCCCGATTTTTTCGATATCTTTCTCTTTTGCATAGCGATGAATGTCTTGCCACTGATTTTCATAAAGCCATTGCACAAAGCGATAAAACTGTCTTTCGTTTTCAACTTCGTTGAGGGTGGCGTTAAGTGCCTCTTTTTTTCTCTGGCGTAAATCAACGGGCCATTCGTACCAAGGCTTTTGATCTTGTTGGTTTTTAATAGCCTGGAAGCTTGTGTAACCATTAAGCCAGTACTCCTCTGCTTGGCAGAAGTGTTCAAACTCTTCACGTTGTTGAGGGGTTTTATTATTTTGGAATACGTTAAATGCCTGCTTAAGAGAGCGATGATGTTCTTTTCGCGAGGAGCAGCTTGGTTGATCTCTATTGAGAAATCCCATTTCGGCAACTTTGTCTAACGATATAAACAAGCTGTTTCCGGCAAAGGCTGAGCTGCTCTGGTAGGGCGAGTAGTTGCAGTCTGTTGGACCAGTGGGAAGTATTTGCCAATAATGAAAGCCGCCATTAGCCAAAAAATCGATAAACCGATAGGCGTCTTCACCGAAGCTTCCGTGGAAAGAATTTCCAGGAAGAGATGAAGGGTGAAGTAAAACGCCTGAAGCACGGCGGTTTAAAGGGGTTTTCACCGGTTAGTCTTCATTGGCACGGCGCATGGCACCGGAAGTGGCAGGGTTATCTGATCCATATGAAATTCGTTCGTTTAAATTCTGTGGTACGGCTTGCCCGAGTATTTGATAGAGGGTCTTGAGATGGGTGCGATAGAGCGTGTCGAAAAGGACGACGGATTCTTCCGCATTGTAATCACCAAACCACCAACTCCAGTCAGAACCTTCGCAAATGGCCAGCTGTATATTTGCGCGTTCTTTTATGTGCTCGGGTAATGAGCCGTTTTCTATGACTTTGTCGTAACAGAGTTTGGCCTCAATTAATAAGTTCCACGCTTGGTTTTTAGAGGGTTCACCAATCCATGTAGAGAATGTGCCGTGAACCCAGCTCCCTGCGACCAGTGTTTTTAGTTCTTTTGCTTCGGTGTTGTTGGCGATGGTATCTGAAAAGGTGGTGAGGTGTAGTTCGGAATGTTTTGCTATTTCGCTGTATAGGGTATTAAGGAAGTGGTAACCATTATGGCTATAATATTCCCAGCAGTTTTCGCCATCGAGAATGACAGAAATGACGCGGTTTTTGTGGTCTTTACAGGCGCTGCTGATATTTGAAAGGTGGTGGATGAAGTTATTTACCGCATCATCTGCGTTCCAGTCGGCGTAGGTAAAGCCTATTAGGTCGGAGAGGTTGTCGTCCCTAAAATAACAGTAAAGCTCGCTGTCTTTAAGTTTGTAGGGGCGATGAATGCAGTCACCATTTTGTCTTTGTTCTCCTGCATCAAGGCTGTTGAAAAGAACGTTTCCACCAGTGGCTGTCCAGCTATAGCCGCATTTCTCAATTAGCCTAATTGTGTCTTTACTGACGGCACCTTCCGATGGCCAGCAGCCTTTGGGTTCGAAGCCAAAAAAACGCTGGAAGACCTCTTTTGCGTAGTTGAGTTGCCACTCTGCCCTCTGAAGGCCTCCAGGGTATTGTTGTTTGGGAAGGGTTGCCCCAGGCATGGCTTCATGGGCAGACTCGATGTCAAGCATGAGAGGGATGATGGGGTGACTGTAGGGGGTGACGCTAAGCTCGATTTGATTGGACTCTGCGAGGGAGCGGTATTTGGGAATGATATTGCTGAATATTTCTCCAATAAGCTCTAGCAGCTGTAATCTATTTTGCAGGGAAAAATCCTTTCCCTGATTGATCAGTAAGTGGGCTATAGGGTTTTGCCTTTTAACTGTTTCGCCCAGCCATGCGAGGTGATACCAAGTAATTAGATCGAAATAATATTGTTCGTTCAGGTAATCCAGTTGTGTTTCTGATTTCAGCGCTTGTTTACCCATTGCGGCAAGCCCAGCGTAGGCTGGGTAGCTGTTAATCAGCCTTTTTTCGTTCGCACGTAAGCAACATTGAATGAGTTGTTTTTTTTCATCTAATGTTGCTGGCATAGTGAAGGACACTAATTGAGCAAGGAGTGGGTCGGTCAGAGGCTGATGTGCATTAAAATAAAGGCATACTTGACGGCGGTAGTCTTCAATTTGTTCCAGCAGAGTAGGGCAAAAATTAACCACGGCTCGCGCTTGAGGTAGTTCCTCAATAATAGCCGCCATGTCGATATAATCTTTAATGGCGTGAAGGTACGTCCAAGGTAGTTGGTATTTGCCGCTTATTTGCTCTTTGTAATAGGGTTGGTGCATGTGCCAGCAAATGACGACTTGCGTGGTGTTCGCTTTAGGCGACATGGTTAACGGCTTCCTGCTCTAGCATATCTTTCGATACTAAGACGATTCCATTTGGCGATACAAAAAAGCGCTTTTCATCTGCAGCGCGATCCACACCAATTCTGGTGTTTTCAGTAATATTACAGTTGCTATCAATGATGGCATTTTTGATGATGCAATTCCGG
>JAESUE010000271.1 GCA_016763235.1 Pseudomonadales bacterium | reverse complement strand
TTACCAACACCCGCACCACCGAAGAGGCCGACCTTACCACCTTTAGCAAAGGGGCAAACTAAATCGATAACTTTTATGCCCGTTTCAAGCAAATCATTGTTCGCAGCCTGATCAGAAAAACTGGGAGCCTTACGATGAATAGAAGCACGCTCCTTTTCACCAATTGGTCCCTTCTCATCAATAGGGTCACCCAATACATCCATGATCCTACCAAGGGTTTCTATGCCCACAGGAACTTGAATTGGCTCGCCGGTATCTTTTACATCTAAGCCACGCTTTAGGCCTTCAGTGGAACCCATGGCAATAGTGCGAACAACACCATCACCCATTTGCTGCTGTACTTCCAATACGAGATTAACACCTTGTACTTTCAAGGCATCATAAACTTTCGGTACTGAGTTTCTATCAAACTCTACGTCAATTACCGCGCCGATAATCTGTACGATACGTCCGCTACTCATTGTCGCTTCCCCTTAAAATAATTAGCTAGGCTCGCAGCCCTAAAATAATAATTCGTTTTAAACGGCTGCTGCGCCGCTTACTATTTCGGATAATTCCTGGGTAATTGCTGCTTGACGGGCTTTGTTGTAAACCAGCTCTAAGTCATCAATTATGTCACCCGCATTGTCGGTAGCATTTTTCATTGCAATACGACGCGCCGCTTGTTCACACGAACCATTTTCCACAACAGACTGATACACTTGGCTCTCAATAAATCGAACTAAGAGTGCATCAAGAACTGGCTTTGCTTCTGGCTCGTAAATGTAATCCCAATGGTGATCGAGAGCTTCCTCTTCTTCTGCTTTAAGCGGAAGAAGCTGGTGGACGCTAGGAACTTGAGTCATCGAGTTCTCAAATTCATTGTAAACCACATAAAGACGATCAATTTTCTTCTCGTCGTAAGCATCCAGCATTACTTTTATGGAACCAATCAGGTCACTAATACTTGGCGCTTCACCAAGATCCGTCACACTGGCAACAACGTTTCCACCAACACTGCGAAAGAAAGATTGTGCTTTGGAACCAATCAAACAGAAATCGGCACCGACGCCATTTTTATCCCACTTTGACGCACTTTCTACAGTTTTCTTGAACAGGTTGATGTTTAATCCACCACATAAACCACGATCAGTCGACACCACGATATAACCCACGCGGTTGACTTCTCGCTCAGCCATATAGGGATGGCTGTATTCAGAGTTTGAATTTGCCAAATGAGCAACTACCTGACGAATACGTGTTGCATAGGGTTTAGAAGCTTCCATGCGATCTTGTGCACGTCGCATTTTACTCGCAGCTACCATTTCCATTGCACTCGTAATCTTCTGAGTACTTTTAATACTGGCTATCTGACTTTTAACTTCTTTAGCACCGGCCATAATATTACCGAAAAGTAAAAATTTATTTAAAAATCAATCTTGCTGAAAATCAGTTTTCCACAAAAAAACCTGCCAAACGAATCTAGCAGGTTTTTTGATTTACCAAGTCTGAGTAGATTTAAAGCTTTCTAAAGCTGACTTAAAACTACCAGAAATTTCATCGTTGTAATTGCCAGTCTCGTTCACCTGATCCATCAACGCTTTGTGTTCTGCATTCATGTAAGAGTGTAACGATTCTTCGAAATCACCAATTTTTGAAATTTCAACACCCACTAAAAACCCTTCGTTAGCGGCGTATAGAGAAATGGCTATTTCAGCAACAGAAAGCGGAGAGTATTGCTTCTGCTTCATTAGTTCAGTAACGGCAGTACCATGCTCAAGCTGTTTACGTGTTGCTTCATCAAGATCAGAAGCAAACTGAGCAAAAGCGGCTAGTTCACGATACTGAGCCAAGGCAAGACGTATACCGCCACCTAACTTTTTAATGATTTTAGTTTGTGCTGCACCACCTACACGCGATACAGACAAACCAGCATTTATCGCAGGACGAACACCAGCATTAAACAAATCTGTTTCAAGGAAAATTTGACCATCAGTAATAGAAATTACATTGGTCGGTACGAAAGCAGAGACATCGCCACCCTGCGTTTCAATGATAGGCAAGGCTGTCAGTGAACCCGTTTTTCCTTTTACTTCACCGTTAGTAAATTTTTCTACGTAAGCAACATTTACTCGCGCTGCGCGCTCTAGTAAACGGGAGTGTAAATAGAAAACATCACCAGGATACGCTTCACGCCCTGGTGGACGACGTAGCAATAGTGAAATTTGACGATAAGCCCATGCCTGTTTGGTAAGGTCATCGTATACAATCAGTGCATCTTCACCGCGATCACGGAAGTATTCACCCATGGTGCAACCGGAAAAAGGAGCAATATACTGTAATGCTGCAGGATCAGATGCGGATGCCGCAACAATAATGGTGTGCGCTAATGCGCCATGCTCTTCAAGCTTGGCAACTACACTAGCAATAGAAGATTGTTTTTGACCAATGGCAACATAGATACATGTTATGCCTGTGCCTTTTTGGTTAATAATGGCATCAATGGCTACGGCAGATTTACCAATTTGGCGATCTCCGATAATTAGCTCACGTTGACCACGACCAATAGGAACCATAGAGTCAATGGACTTCAAACCAGTTTGTACTGGTTGGTCTACCGACTGACGCTCAATAACCCCTGGAGCAACTTTTTCAATAGGAGATGTGCCATCAGAAACAATGGGGCCTTTTCCATCAATCGGGTTGCCAAGAGGGTCAACAACACGACCCAACAAACCACGACCTACGGGTACTTCAAGAATACGCCCCGTACATTTGGCTTTCTGGCCTTCTGCAATATCTAGGTAATCACCAAGAACCACAGCGCCCACGGAATCTCTTTCAAGGTTAAGCGCCATACCGAAAACGCCACCTTCAAATTCAATCATTTCACCGTACATTACATCGGCTAATCCGTGTATACGAATGATACCGTCAGATACACTAACAATTGTGCCTTCATTTCGGGCTTCTGAACTTACGTCTAAGGAGCTGATACGTTCTTTAATCAGCTCACTAATTTCAGATGGGTTGAGTTGCTGCATTCTCTTTCCCTCGCTGTTTCCAGCAAATTTCTATGAATTCAAACTTTCGCCCAGCTTAGCAAGTTTGCCGCGTACTGAGCCATCTATAACCATATCACCGGCGCGAACAATCAGACCGCCGATCAAGGATTTATCCACTTTACTACTAATTTGAACCTCTCGACCCAAGCGATTTTTCAGCGATTTGGCAAGTTTATCTGCCTCATCTGAAGCTAAATCGTAAGCAGTGGTTATTGTCACTTCTACTGTTTTTTCCTGTTCTGCTTTTAACAGCTCGAACAGTTCAGAAATGGTGGGTAATAGCTCAAGGCGATCATTTTCCGCTAATAGGAAGATGAAACTTTTACCTTTTGCATCCAGCCTTTCTGGATCAATAGAGATAATCACTTCTGCTTTTTGCTGCGATGTCATACTGGGGCTTTGCAGCACCACCGACATCTGCTCGTCACTGGTTACTATAGCGACAAAACCAAGCATTATTGACCACTGATCAAGGGCCTTTTGCTCAAGCGCAAACTGAAAAGCTGCTTTAGCATAAGGTCGTGCAATCGTCGTTATTTCGGCCATTTACGGTACCTACTAGAGCTCTGCTGCCAGATTATTTAACATTTCACTGTGAGCGTTTTGATCAACACTGCTTTCCAGAATTTTTTCCGCACCAGCAACAGCAAGTACTGAAACCTGTTTACGTAAAACTTCTTTTGCACTGTTAACTTCTTGTTCGATATCCGCTTGGGCAGCTTGCTTAAGACGATCACCTTCTTTAACGGCAATGACTTTCGCTTCATCAACAATTTGATTGGCTCGCTTGTTCGCTTGATCAATCAAAACGGCTGACTGCTGCTTCGCTTCTTTAAGCTGCTTTTCGACTTCGGCTTTCGCCAAGTCTAATTCTGCTTGTGCCTTTTCGGCATTTTCTAAACCGTCACTCATCTGCTTTTGACGCTCTTCCATCGCGGCAGTTAACGGTGGCCAAACATACTTCATACAGAACCATACAAATATGGCAAATGAGATAGCTTGGCCTAATAGCGTTGCATTAATATTCACGCTGGCACCTCAAGTTAATTTTCCTAAGGATAAAAAGGCTTACGCTTAAGCGGCCAATACGAAGATCATGTACATACCGATACCTACACCGATCATAGGTACAGCATCAAGAAGACCAGCCATAAGGAACATTTTCCCTTGTAGCATAGGTGCCATTTCAGGCTGACGAGCAGAGCCTTCTAATAAACGGCCACCCAACAGACCGAAGCCAATTGCAGTACCAAGGGCACCCAGTCCAATGATTAGAGCGGCAGCAATTACGACTAATGCGCTTCCAGTTTCCATTTTATCTCCCAGTTTAAGTTTTGGTTAAAGTAAAACTATCTTTCTCTTAGTGACTCTCGTGAGCCATAGAGAGGTAAACAATCGTAAGTACCATGAAGATGAAAGCCTGCAAGGTAATTACTAATATGTGAAAAATTGCCCATGGTACGGATAGAGTCCATTGTATATAGGCAGGTAATAAAGCAATCAGAATAAAGATCATCTCCCCTGCATACATGTTTCCGAATAGTCGCAAGCCAAGAGAAATAGGCTTGGTTACCAAGTTTAAAATTTCAAGAAAAAGGTTAAAAGGAATAAAAGCGGGATGACTGAATGGGTTTCGAGATAATTCATTAAAGAAACCACCTGCGCCCTTTTCTTTGATGCTATAGAACAAAATAAGAACAAATATGGAAAGTGACATACCCATAGTAATGTTTGGGTCTGTAGAAGGTACGACTTTCATATTGTCGACACCAACCAACTGGAAAAGCTGAGGAATTAAATCTACAGGAATTAAATCCATGGTATTCATCAGGAATACCCAAACGAAGATTGTCATCGCCAGAGGAGCAATTAGTGGGTTAACTTTATGAAATGAATCTTTAACAGTGACATCAATAAAGTCTACGATCATTTCAACAAAATTCTGCATACCTGTTGGTACACCCGTGGTGGCTTTCACCGCCACGCTTCTAAACACCCAGCAAAAAAGTATACCCAAGGCTATTGACCAGCCAAGGCTATCAACATTTAAGGCCCAAAAACCCATGTCACCCGCTTCTGCAGTACTGTGAGCAAAACCCCACGTACCATTTGGGTGTTGACCATAGGTAAGGTTGGTCAAGTGATGTTTGATGTATGCGCTTGAAGCACTTCCGGTAGATTCAGCGGACATTGATTTTCCTAAGCCGTTTATTTATTACGTTTTTTGTTGGATCGCAATTGGCTACCCAACAAAGGTACAAACCAAGCTGTGGTTTGTACGACAAAAAAAGCTAACAACATAGCCCCAGCATTACTGGGTTCTTTCAAAACTTCGAGCCATTTAAAAGCGATTGCAAAAAAAACCACTGTAATGGCAAATTTTCCGGCTTCAGCCGAATAAAAGGACTGCGCAATCTGTTGAGATAAGCGGGCCCCTGAATATCTGAAAACCTTTGCAGCAAAATATGCATTGGCTAAAAAGCTGATTCCTGCACCTACTGAGACAGAGATTGCAAAATCTTTGTCCTTCAAAAGTAGTGCAAATAAACCAAGCAAAACTGCCACTATACACTGCAATACTACGGTCTTTTTAGCGATGTCACGTTGTTTTTGATTAATTACTCTCAAAAGCAAGCCTCTTGTGACAGCGCGATCTATTTTACAGAATTACAGACCAGCAGCGGGCGGGAATTATAAGGTGCTTCCATTGGGGACACAAGACCTGATTCAAGCGGATATGTAATAATATGGTTAAACCTGAGCAATTAGTGTATATGAGCAAGAATACCATCAAGTTCATCGAGGTTATTATAGTGAATGGTGAGCTTGCCTTTTCCTTTCGCATTCGCCTTCACTAATACCTTTGCGCCAAGTTTTTCGGCAATACTGTCTTCCAGGGCTTTAATATCAGGGTCTGCTCTAGTGCCTAAGGACGAAGTGTCTTTTTCAGCAAGAATTTTTCTGACTAAGGATTCCGTTTGCCGAACGGACAACGATTTGGCCACTACCTGACGTGCTGCGGTTTCTTGTGTGTCGCCGGTTAAACTGAGCAGTGCTCGCGCATGGCCCATTTCCAAGTCTCCATGCTCCAACATTCTCTTTACCGAACCGGATAAGCTCATTAAACGCAGAAGGTTGGTGACGGTTGTTCGAGACTTACCCACTGCCTCTGCCACTTGTTGCTGAGTCAGTTCAAACTCCTTTTGCAGGCGGAGTAAAGCGCTGGCTTCCTCAATGGGGTTGAGATTTTCCCGTTGAATATTTTCTATTAATGACATGGCGATGGCGGCATCATCCGCCACATCTTTCACCACTGCGGGGATTACATCCAGGCCCGCTATCTGTGTCGCGCGCCAACGTCGCTCGCCTGCGATTATTTCGTATTTATTTCCTGGCAGCGGGCGCACTACTATGGGTTGTATGACGCCTTGCTTTCGAATAGATTGGGCTAATTCGTCCAGTGCCTCGTTATGCATATCCTGTCGAGGCTGGTATTTACCTCTCTGTAACAAGTCGATAGGGATCAGCTTAAGATTTTCTTTTTCGTTTGAATTGCTATCAAGTATGGTCTTGGTGTCTCCAAGAAGAGCATCCAGTCCTTTTCCTAAACCACGTTTTTTGGCTGCCATGATGTAATCCTTTGGGTTTCGGTCCTTGAAAGTAAGTTGCGCTGAGAGCTTATTGACTAATTTTTTAGGCTGTCGCCAAGGTTTTCTTTTTTTCCAAACGCAAAATTTCACCGGCTAATGCGAGATAGGCCATTGCCCCTTTGGATTTTTTATCATAATGAAGCGCCGGCAATCCATAACTAGGGGCTTCGGCCAAGCGTACATTTCGTGGAATGGTGGTTTGATAAACCCGATCACCAAGGTGTTCTACCAGTTGCTTTGTGACATCCCGTGTCAGGCTGTTACGGGGGTCATACATGGTGCGCAATAGACCTTCAATTTCCAGATCGGAATTAACAGCCTGTTTGATTTTCTGAATGGTTCGTATAAGGGAACTCAGGCCTTCAAGAGCATAGTATTCACACTGCACTGGAATTAAAACAGAATCAGCGGCGGTCAGTGCATTAACGGTGAGCATGCTTAAAGCCGGTGGGCAGTCGAGGATGATGTAATCGAAGGTGTTGGAAAGCGTTGCAATTTTTTGCTTTAAACGGCTCTCCCTATTAGGAAGACTTACTAATTCTATTTCGGCAGCGGTCAAGTCGTCGTTACTGGGAATAACCTGTAAACGTTTGTCATACTCACTGGGAATAATCACCGTTTCAATGGGCATATCCGTCACGAGGATATCGTAAACGGTATGTTCTTGGTCATTTTTTTCAATACCGCAACCCATTGTGGCATTGCCTTGTGGGTCCATATCTATCAATAGGGTTTTTTTCTTACACGCCGCAAGTGATGCAGCAAGGTTGACGCTTGTTGTAGTTTTACCCACTCCGCCTTTTTGGTTTGTGACAGCAATTATTTTGGTCATGGTAAAAATATATGGGCACTTTTAAGGCCCGGGTTAAGCCAGGCGTTTGAGGATCACCAGGTGCCTTTCTTCATTCAAATGAGGAACACTGATTGCTTGCATTTTCTCCAAGCAGTAGTCTACTGGAGGCTCTTC
>JAESUE010000270.1 GCA_016763235.1 Pseudomonadales bacterium | reverse complement strand
TTTTTTTACCCTCCAGTTTCTATCGGTGGTATTTTTAAGAGATTTACCATTAAAGCCAAGAATCCAATCAGATTTAACAATTTCAATTTTATCTCCAAGGCCAGGAGTTTCGCTGTGCGGAGGAACAACCCGTACTCCGGTGATGGTTCCGTCGTACTTAACACCTACAATAAGGGATATTGCGCCACCGTAGCCCTCTGGGGCATTGGCCGGAAGTATAGCGGCGTAGGGTTGTCCATCTTTGCGCGCGAAAAAAGCTTCTTGTGGGCTTTTATGAGCAAGAAGAGGGTGGCTGACCTCCATATAATCATTTAAAAGGTTGTTGTTGTATTCGCCACTGGGAAGTATTTCTTGAAGTGCTTTTTCCAGAGCGAGATGTTTCGCCTCAATGATTTTCTCTTTGGTCGCGGTACTTGTAAATGCAACGAGCCCAGTGGTAACGACTGCAAAGAATCCTAGTAGCGCGGCATTTTTACTGATGGATTTTATTATCATCTTAGCGCTCCCTTTTCCCGCGCCCGAACTTCGCTTCTTTATGGCCGTAGCTACGGGGCTGGGTGTAATAATCAATCGTTGGAACGGCGAGGTTCATAAGAAGCACTGCAAAAGCGACCGCGTCGGGATAGCCGCCGAACGATCGAATAGTCCAGATGGCTAAACCGATGAAAGCGCCGTAAATCCATCTACCAACAGCACTGGTGGCGGCAGTTACGGGGTCTGTTGCAATAAAAAAAGCCCCCAACATCGTGCCGCCGCTAAGAAGGTGAAAAATAGGGGAGGCGTAGCGGTCACTGTCGTACCCCATAAAAAGGAATGCCCATGTGGCGAGTGTAAGTAGTAGGGCGAGTGGGATTTGCCAGTGAATGATGCCTTGATACACTAAATATAACCCACCGATTAAAAAGCCGATGTTTACCCACTCCCAGCCTTTTCCTGCTAGAAATCCCTGAAAAACAGGAAGTTCGTAGATCATAGGCACGGTTTTCGACAGGCCTAAATCTGTTTTGAGTGTATCCAATGGTGTAGCGCCGCTAAGCCCGTCGACGATAGCGAGAGATGCAGGGTCAATATGGTTGCTGAAAATTAGGGCTACTGTGTCAAAGAAACTCATTTGCATAATGCCATCAGCGGGTAGCCATGCGGTCATTTGTACAGGGAATGAAATGAGCAGGAAGGCGTAGCCCAGCATTGCCGGGTTGAATATATTATTCCCAAGACCACCATAGAGATGTTTCCCTACTAATATTGCGAATACGGTTCCCACTACCGGTAACCACCATGGGCTTAAAGGAGGCAGTGCCAGACCCAATAATACGGCTGTTACTAGGGCGCTATTGTCGCTGAGATAAAAAGCAATAGGCCGCTTGCGTAGCCACAAAGAAAAACTTTCACACGCAATGGCTACTGAGGCTGCTATAAGGCAGTTGACGAGGCTTCCCCATCCGAAGTAGAGCGTTAATGCTAATAATCCAGGTAAAGTGGCTAGTAATACTTGTAACATCATTTGGCCAGTGTCATTTTTACTGGCGAAGTGAGGGGAAGAGGCGTTAATCAATGCCATATAAAAACCTGTTTAGCTTTGTTTGCCATTGGGTGCGGTGTCGGGGGACTCTGCAAATGGTTGGCCTTGTTTATCGGTGTGGTGTGCATTTTTTCTAGATGTGCTGATTTCTTCTTTGGGTGTGCTTTCTGCAAGCTCTAACTTTAAGGCCTGTTGTATTTTTCGTTGCTCGTTACGCGCCAGTGCTGCAGTCACCTTATCTGATGAGGATATGGCTGTGGGTGTTTCTTGTTGAGAGGTATTTTGCTTGAGAGCTGCAAGTGTTTCTCGTAATTGCGCCTTTGTATTGTTTGCTTCTTCTTTTGCTTGGCTTACTTGGACTTCGAGTGATTCCAAATCGCTAGTATGACTGGTTTTTGCTGCAAGTAACGCTTTTTTAGTCTGCTTTAGAGTGTCTTGTGCGGATGCAGCTTTTTCTCTTAGTTTAATGATACCGCTATCTTCTTTGGGGGCATCATCGTCTTGCGAGGGGGTATTTTCAGCAAGTTTATTTTGAGCCGCTTTAAGGGCTGCTTTGGCCTTGTCTGAATCAGCCTGAAAGGACTCGACCCTTTGACGTAGCTCTTTGATTTTATCTGGATCCCCTTCCTTTTTTTCTGCCTGGCTTAAGGACTTTTTAGCGTCGATAGCGAGTTTTGCAGCACTTGCGGAAGCTGTTTTCAGGCGAGAGAGATTATCCTCCACAGGATTGCTTGGTGGTTGGTCAGCCATTTTTTTAGCAGCTCTATCGGCTGCCGCTTTGGCTCGTGCCTTGCGCTTGGCTTCTTTTTCGACCAATTCTTGTTCAATTCGCGTTTGCCTGTTTTCAAAGCGAATACGAGAAGCCTCCGCTTTTTCTTCCTTGATACGAAGCTGTTTGATTGTTCCTTTGGCGTAACGGTAATACTGAACTAGAGGGATATGGCTAGGACAAACGTAAGAGCACGCGCCACATTCAATGCAATCGAATATGTTGTGTTGCTCTGCTTTGTCGAATTCTTGGGATTTAGAAAAGAAATACATTTGCTGTGGAAGCAAGGTGACGGGGCAAATATCTGCGCATTGGCCGCAGCGAATGCAGGTTTGTTCTGGTGGCGGTGGCGGCATTTCTGAGCGAGATGCTGCAATGAGGCAGTTTGTGGTTTTGGCAATAGGTAAGTCAGCGGAGGGAAGGGTAAAGCCCATCATGGGGCCTCCGGCAACTATTCTAAATAGCTGTTCATTGAGAACGCCGCCTTCTTTCAAAAGATGGCGAACGGGGGTTCCGATTAATGCCTTGACATTGCCCCGGTTGCTCATTGCCTCCCCAGTGAGGGTGGTGATTCGACTAATGCAGGGTTTCCCCTGAATGATAGCCTTGTAAATGCTATACACCGTACCGATGTTGTGCACGATGACACCGACTTGCAAGGGTAAACCTCCAGTGGGAACCTCTTTACCAGTCAATATTTTAATCAGCTGCTTTTCTCCACCAGATGGGTATTTGGTAGGAATCTTAACAACGTCCACGGCGGAATCTGATGCAGCTCTTTCAAGCGCTGCTATAGCGAGAGGTTTATTATCTTCTACACCAATGAGGATTTGTTT
>JAESUE010000269.1 GCA_016763235.1 Pseudomonadales bacterium | reverse complement strand
CGGCGTTAAGAAATGATTATTTATACTTATAAACTCACATTTCTTGCCTTGTTCTGCTCAAATTTGAACGCAATCTGAACAGCTACATGGTTCGCTGAATAGTTACAAATAAATAAGGAAAACCTCTGAATAAGCTAAGAGCGGGAGTTTCATATCGGTCTGGTTTTCCTGCCTTCGACTGCGCTTACTAGGAGCCTTTTTAACGCAGGCCTGATTCCTGGCACACTGATACTGAACAGGATCTCTGCGCAAGCTATTCTTTGCGGAAAGAAAACACAGGCCTAGCCCGATTACAGATGCGACATGAAAAATCGGGTGGTTTTTAAAACAGGTTGAGGGACATTAATCCACCCAGCGCATGCAGCCCATTTCAAATCGATGAATGAGCTGTGGGTGATGGGGGTAAATTCTGATGACGTATTCCTTGAGGCCTGCGTAGTCAGGTTTTAGCATTAGGGAGAAAAGGGAGCGGCCTTGCTCAAGGCTTTTCTCATAAGTAAAAACCTCTTGTGTTTCGGAGATGTGAACTTTGCCTGAGTCTGGGTTGCTTACCAGGCACTCTACGCGCACGTCGCTGGGTGATAGGTTTCCCAGTTGAACTTCCACCTTAATAATGATGTATTCCCCTTGGCGAATGCTGCTGCGTTCTTGGTCACGTCTAAGGATGCTTACTTGTGACCACTCACTACGCACCTTCTTTTTCCATTCGCTTAACTCTTTGGCAATGGCGTAATTGTTTTTGGCAAATATACGGCCTTTTCTAGTGGCAGGAGCGTAATACCCTTGTAGGTAGTCTCTTAACATCCGTTGAGAGTTGAAGCGGGGGATAATAGAGCTCATGGATGCCTTGGAGCGCTCAATCCATTTTGAGGAGTAGCCTTGTCCATTGTGGTCGAAATAACAGGGGATTACTTCGTATTCAAGTAAATCCATCAGCTCGTTGGATTCTTCTTTATTGATATATTCAAGAGAGTATTTTGGCCCGTGAGGCGTAATTGCCCAGCCATTTTTGCCATCGTAACCTTCGCCCCACCAGCCATCAAGAACGCTGAGATTGATTACTCCATTTAGCGCAGCTTTCTCACCAGACGTGCCACTTGCTTCAAGGGGGTACTCGGGGTTGTTCAGCCAAACATCTACGCCAGAAACGAGCTTTCGAGCGATGGACATATCATAGTTTTCCACCAATATGACCTTCCCAATAAATTCGGGAGAGACAGATAGCTCATGAATGCGCCGTATTAAATCTTGACCGGGTTGATCGTTAGGGTGTGCTTTACCAGAAAATATCAGTATGACTGGGCGGTCTGGATTGTTGAGAAGTTTTTTGAGACGCTCTATATCGGAAAATATCAATGTGGCGCGTTTGTAGGTGGCAAAACGTCTAGCAAAGCCAATAACTAATAGGTCTGTTTTTTGAGGGCTGAGGTAATGGGTAAGTCGGCGCAACTGTGCCTCACTACATCCGTTGCGGTGGTATTGTTTAGCGAGTCTTTCGGTGACAGCTTCAAACATTTTCGACTTTAGAGACTGCCGAATACTCCAGAAACTGTGGTCAGCAATATCATATACTTTTTGCCAGTACTCGTTGTTAAGTAGCTCTGTCCGCCAGCCGCCACCATAGAGTAGATCAAAGTAGTTCACCCATTCGCTGGCTAGGAAAGTGGGTACATGGACACCGTTAGTGACATAGCTGAGTGGATTCTGAGGGGGAGGTATCTCTGGCCATATATAGCTTTCCATTTCAGAAGCGACGCTACCATGTATTCGGCTCACACCGTTGTGAAAACGTGAGCAGCGAAGTGCAAGTGCGGTCATGTTAAAACCGCTGCTGTTAATGGGGCTTTCCCCAAGAGCTAAGAACTCTTCTTGGGACAGCTTTAGTGCGTCAATATAGGTATGGAGATAATGAGAAATTAATGAACGGTCAAAAATATCGTGTCCCGCAGGAACGGGAGTATGTGTCGTAAATACCGTATTGGATGCAACTGCTTCAAAGCTGCTGTGAGGATCTAGGCCGGAGGAAACAAGCTGGCAGCTACGTTCAATAATCTGAAATGCTGCATGGCCTTCATTGATATGCCATACGCTTGGTTTAAGTTTGAGTGCGTTGATAACTCGGACACCACCAATACCTAGAACCATCTCCTGTAAAAGACGTATCGAAATATCTCCGCCATAGAGCTGTTGAGTGATGCGGCGATCTTCTTCGGTATTAAGCTCGTTGTCTGAATCTAATAAATATAAGGTGATATGACCCACCTTTGCTTTCCATACTCTCAGGCTTATTTGGCGGTCAGACGCTTCTACTTCGATAATTAAATATTCACCACTTTCTTGACGAACAGGGGTGATGGGAAGGTCGTTGAAGCGCACTTCGTGACGGTGTGCAATTTGGTTGCCCTGAGCATCGATGGCCTGAGTAAAAAAGCCTTGGCGGTAAAGCAGACCAACGGCAACAAAAGGGATCGCCATATCGCTGGCCGCTTTACAGTGGTCTCCAGCGAGAATGCCAAGGCCGCCGGAATAAATAGGAAAGCTTTCATGTAGGCCATATTCGGCACAGAAATAAGCCACTAAATCAGTATCAACATCAAGCGTTTTGCTAACCTCTACCTGATTTTTGTTTTGCAGATAACTAGCGTGGGCAGAGAGAACGCGATTGTAGTCCTGCATATAAACTGGATCGCTGGCCGCTTTTTCTAGTTTCCCTTGTTTTACTCGGCGAAGGAAAACTTTGGGGTTGTGGCCGGTGCTATTCCAGAGAGCAGAGTCAAGACGGAAGAACAGTGCGCGCACTTGTCTGTCCCAGCTGTAATAAAGGTCGTCAGCCAAGTCTTGTAAACGGCTTAAGGCTTCGGGAATGTTAGGTTGAACTTCCAGAATAAATCGTTTGCCGTTCATGTTCGCTCTCCATGAGATTTAACGTGATCGTGGTAGCAAGGTTAGACCTGTTAACGATAGGCCTCAACCTTATTTTCGGGTAAACACAATATCTTCTATACGCACTGGAAAATGGTTGTTTTGAGCATCGTTAAAGAAATGTTTTAGTGCTCTATGTATGGTTGGGAAAGCCAAGTTGTCCCAAGGGATCTCGTGCTCTGAGAAAAGTTTGGATTCGAGGGTTTCTTCTCCTGCACCAAACTCTCCGTCAAGTAGAGAACCGCGATAAAAAACATAGACTTGACTGATATGAGGAAGGTTGAACATGGTGTAAAGCGCTGGGGATACTACTTTAGCAAGGGCTTCTTCCCAGGTTTCTCGTACGGCGCCTTCCTCTACAGTTTCTCCATTTTCCATGAAGCCTGCTGGCAAAGTCCAGTACCCTTTTCTTGGCTCTATGGCGCGCTTGCAAAGCAATATTTTTTGATCGTGCTCAACAACACAGCCAGCGATAATACGTGGATTTTGATAATGGATCGTATCGCAGTCATTGCAGACAAAGCGTAAACGGTTGTCTCCTTCTGGGATTTGTTGGTCTACGGATGATCCGCAATTGCTACAGAATTTCATATTCAGTTGCCCTTGGTGCAAGTCACTTTGGCTGCACTATAGTTATCGCAGGTTTGGTGCAGGATGTGGTAATAAAAAGCTATTTTGTTCCCGCTAAGGAAAGAGCATATTTGTATAGATCGAAAAATAGCAGTATAGCGTGCAAAATACGCCGTTATATAGCTTTAGTGCTTAAAACGGAAGGAAATCATTCGGTACTATTCTAGACGTGAGTGATGGGAGTATGAACGCAGGCTTTTTTCTGGTTTTGTTTTTGTTTTTGTTTTTGTTTTTGATGTCTGTTGGGAGGTGGCTGGGGCGTTTTAAACGGGGGGAAGGGTGCTCCACTTACTGTTTGGAACACCCTTCTTTTGTTGATGGGGGTTTATGGTAGCTTGAGGCGGCTAACTACCAGGGAAGTGTATGACCCTCGTTGAACGTTGGTTGTTGCGAGCGTCTGCGCGCTTTGCAGTGCGGTGTATAGGGACGCTGGATTGAGCACCCGAAGCTTCGTTCAGGGCGTAGCGTAATTCATCAAATGAAGAATGCATCATTTCTGATATGCGTATGCAGGCAGCTAAAGGCGTAGCTGCTCTGCGACGCTCCATATCAACCTGGAACTGTATTCCTCTAAGGCGTCTACGTTTCGCCGTAGGAGCGCTATTAATCAGCTCGTCACAGAGCTTTGTTCTCAGCGCTTCAAACTCTTGTATGTCGTGTTTT
>JAESUE010000268.1 GCA_016763235.1 Pseudomonadales bacterium | reverse complement strand
TGGCATGACCCCATGGGTCTATTTCCGCCGCATTATGCTGCCACAAATTACCATTACCGTTGCACTTTGTTTTTGAATCCACGGTTTTATATAGGAGTTAATTGTCATAGTGATTGTATACACGGTAGGTACATTTGATTTGTTGCATATAGGCCACCTCGCCTTGTTGGAATATTGTAGAACCTTAGGTGATGTTGTTGTGGTTGGTGTTGCCTCCGACAGCGTGGTGGGTTCCTACAAGCGTAATGTACCTGTTATTCCACATGACCAAAGAATGGAAATGCTGAGTGCCTTGCGGTGTGTTGATAAAGTTATTTCTTACAACGAGCTTGAATATGTATCTGGTTGCAAAGAAGTGAATCCAGACATATTTTTAGTTGGAGAAGACTGGGGATCCAAACAACATAATTTAGATGTCGAAGATTATTTGAAGGCTGAGGGGAAAAAGATCATTCGGGTTAGCTATAACCCTCTAACATCATCAACGAAAATAAAGCAAAATGTTATAGCGCAAACGTATAGGGGCAAATATTTGGCACAAGAAGTTGACTGAAGCACTTGTTGGACAAACCTGATGGTTAGCTGGGTGATGAAAGGACTCCAATGGAAATAGTTTTTAATCGCTTCCAGTTGTTCATTATTGATTGTTAATAACACTCTAGACAGTTTTCTAAAGCCTTGTCTGTCGGGGCTTTAGCCTACAAGAACACAGGCGAGACATCTGTAGCACTCTCCAATGCGCTATAACAGAATACGCTGCTATTTTAGGATTACATTCTCTTCCTGGAGATTTTTTAATTTAGCCTTCATGTAACACCTCAGCTCACGCTCAAATTCGCGCATAACAGCGTTAAAAAATAATCATTTATAGGTATAAACTCACATTTTTCGCCTTGTTCTGCTCAAGTTTGAACGCAATCTGAACTCTTACAGAGTTCGCTGACGCTGAGTAGTTAGGTCTTCATCTGTAACACTTATGAGCTTTGGTTCTTGGGCTGCTCATCTTTACCAAGAAATGCCTGTCGCCGTGTTTATCGATCTCATATTCTCATTTATAAAGCTGATTACTTCGTATGCCAAGCTCTCTGGCTAATTGAAAAGCGGGGTTTTCTCTCTTGTTTAATAGAGATACGGCTTCTCGTTTGAATTCACTGCTCAATATTACCTTGGGTTTTCTGCTTATGTTCCTTTGAGGCCATTTTTCCCCCAAAGGGTGTGAGCGAAACCAAGATAGGGTTAGAGTGACCTCGCTTTTTACTCTCTCATACGGGCTGAACTATGCTGCCGTAATGATGAAGAAAGTTGGCCAGATTCGCCAATTACCTTCATGTACGGCTTATCCATCAATAGCTTTTCAGTCACTGGTTTACTGTGTCCGTGAATGCCGAGTAGTTCACAGATGGAACCACAGATCTCTGTCTGCTTCGGTGCACAGTCGGACTGATGGGAGAAGCTCTCGCCGATTACAAACAACGGCACATCACGCTCTTCAGGGAGAATGCCACCGTGACTTTTATCGCCATTCATTCCGTGGTCAGATGTAATCAGAACCTGATAGCCTTCATCGATCCACGTAGGTAGATATTTAGACAGCTCGCCATCCGAATTGCGCACCGTATTACGGTAATGAGAGCTATCAACTCCCGATTTATGCCCTGCATTGTCAATGTTCATCGGGTGTATCAATAGAAAGTCTGGGTCGTGGCGACGCCTTAACGACTCGGCGTCGAGGTATAGATAACTATCTGGGTAGTGATCACCGTGATAGAAACACCCATGCTGGATAAGCTGATCTAAATCCTGAGTATAACGATCTCGCACGGGATCATAAGGGCTACGATTATACAGCTCGCTAAACCAGCTGAATGCAACGGCAGCGGTGCTTAAATCGGCCTCGCGAGCTAAGCTAAAGACACTCTGTTGGTTGGAGTTGCGTATCACATCGTTATGCACGATGCCACTTATGACAGGGGGGACGCCAGTGAGAATTGTCTCATACAGTGGGCGAGATTTAGATGGCAGTTCGCACTGCACCTTATAAAGAGTGCTTGCTCCATGTGCTTTTAAACCCTGAAGAAACCCCATGCACTGCTCTGCGGTTTCGTAGGCAAGACCATCAAGCACTACCAGTATTACTTTTTTAGACATATTTTTCTGCCAAGGTCATGGCCGCTCAACATCGGCCGACAATCGGTTATTAATATAATAATAGGCAGGTAATTTAATATTAGGTGATAATAGGCAGGTAATGTGAAAAAATTATGACAATTAGTAGTTGTTTTTGCGATAAGTCCTAAGGTAAAGGGCTTACTACATGACCTGGGCGGATATTACATTGAAAAAAGCCCCGGGTTTACCAACACCTTGAGGTTGGGTAAGCCAAAGTCTTCTGGTGTTTTTAGCAGCTTTCCCCTGTGTCAGTGTTGTTCTCACTCCTGAAAATTAAGGGGTGGATGTGAGTGATAAATAGTTTGTTATTCGTGCGAGCGCAAAGAGGCGGTTGAATTTGCGCTAGAAGAGCTGAATAATTATCCTTATAAAAAGTATAGATTATTACGCTTCTGCCAAAATAATGAATGAACATATGGCTGTAGTAGCGGCATAAATTATTATGTACTTCAGGGTTGAATCTGGCAGTTCTTCTAGCGCAAGTTCAACTGCGTTATATAGACTTTTTTGAAGCCCGTTTTCTTCGGCAAATATTTACGTAATAGACCAATCGGATTTCCATTTATAAAACTGATTACGCCGTATGCCAAGCTCTCTGGCTAATTGATAAGCGGGCTGCCCTTCCTTCTCTAATAAAGATACGGCTTCTTGTTGAAACTCACTGCTGAATATTGCTCTAAGATTTTTTGTCATGCTCGCATACTCTTTAAGTTAAGCAAATTTTGTTCCCGTTAAAAAATGTGCGTCAAACCGAGTAGGGTTAGTATATCTCCTTTTTTTTAGTGAGAACCCGTTTGCATAGGCGTCAAACGGTTCTATAAATAATTGAATCACGTCATACAATTGCCTCGATTTTTATAAAACGGCGGGTAAAACAGGGCTATTTATACAATAATTAATAGTATTCATTGTAAGTAACAGGGGCAGAGTCAAATGAAAATATTTAGTCATCGGGGTAGAAAACTCATGCTGCACTTGGTGAGTAAAATACTTATTATACCGGCGCTACTGCTTGGCCCTTTAGCAGGGTTTGGCGCAAACCCACTTCCGCAAGTGATGGGCGCGAGTGATCAAGCTTTCGGTGCGAGTGGTCACCCCTACCTTTTATTTAGCCCCGAGAGAGTGGCGAAGTTAAGGGCGAAATTAACAAATAATGTAGCCGGGGCTACCAAGTTTAAAACCATTGTCGACAAGCAGGTTGATGGCGCTAAATACTATGCCTTTGAATCAAAATATGTCGCCTTTATGTATCCGATTACTGGGGATGATAAATACTGCCAGTTTGCTGTAGAAAGTACCGACCGCTTAGTGACACTGGAAGAGGAAAATATAAAAACATTTGCAGACGGTGGTGCGTTCAAAGTACTTGCTGCCTACGACAGCTTTCTATATGTCGGCAAGCGAGTAGGCGGCGTGGCCGCAGTCTACGATTGGTGTTATGGCGCGCTAACAAGCGCCCAAAAACAACGTTGGATCGCATACGGGAATGAAGTACTGTTTAATCTATGGAATTATAAAGAGGCCGTGTGGGGTGGGCGCGCAAAAACGGGTAATGGTTACGCAACCGGTAACCCGCTGAATAATTATTATTATTCGTTTTTAGAAGCAACTATGTATTTTGGTTTGGCGACCCAAGGTGACAACCCTGAAGCAGAAAAGTGGCTAACACTCTTTCGTGATAACAAGGTAGAGACCCAAATGTTACCGAAGTTTGCCTCGATTAAAGGCGGCGGGTCTGCGGAGGGCACGGGTTACGGTACATCGCTAAGCCGGATTTTTAAACTAATGGATTGGTGGGAAGATTCGACGTGGAAAAAAGCGGACGGCACAATCCTAAGGGGTGAAAAACTGTATAACGAAAATTCCTTGGCGCGGGAATCACTTGATTATATGCTTCATACCGTTGTGCCTTCACTTTCATACTTGTCACCGCTGGGCGATCATGCCCGTGATTCCACCGCGCGATTTTATGATTCGCATAGAGAGTACTTGCTGGTTTTAAGCTCCTTGTATCCAACGGCTACTTCAGCCAAAGCTGCGAAAACAATGTTGCAAAATAATGGTTTTTCTTCAATGGGGAAATACTATACCGCTATTAATGACTTCCTTTATGCGAATGATTCTGTTGTCGCTGCGCCGCTCTCCGATTTGCCAAACTTCTATTATGCTGAAACGGTGGGGCATATTTTTAGTAGAACCGACTGGAGCCCAACTGCCAGCTATTTTTCCGCAAGCATAGGGCCTTATCACGAGGTGCATGATCATCGTGATAAAAACTCATTCGTATTTTTTAAGGATGAATGGCTTGCTTACGATCAGAATATAAATACGCACGCAGGCACCTATCAGCACGAAGTATTTCATAGCATGGTGCGTTTTGATAACTTGGATAATAGTTCACCTTATCAAGGGATGATATGGCGGGCACCTGAGCCAATCGTTCATGCGGTAGTCGATACCCCCGCTTATACATATGTATCAGCGGATACATTTCCTCTTTATGAAGATAGAAAAACAAAGGTAAACCTTATTGAGCAATATAAGCGCGATATGGTTTATTTGAAACCAAATGTATTAATCGTATACGACCAACTACGAACCACTGCAGGCCATAATATTAAAAAGACGTGGCAGCTACAATCACCTTTTACACCGCAGTACGTGGCGGGTTCGAATGTGGCGGTTTTCCAGGGTGGCGCATCAAGCATGAAGGTAACTACCTTGCTTCCTGCTGCGCCAAGCTATAGCACAGTGGATTATCTTGACAGCATTGCTAAAGAAAAATACCGAGATGCTGCGGG
>JAESUE010000267.1 GCA_016763235.1 Pseudomonadales bacterium | reverse complement strand
TCGCAGTTTATGACCTTGGCGGCGGTACTTTTGATGTATCCATTATCGAAATTGCCGATGTTGATGGCGAACATCAGTTTGAAGTACTTGCCACTAACGGCGACACCTTCTTGGGTGGTGAAGATTTCGACCTTCGATTGATTGAATACCTTGCCGCTGAATTTAAAAAAGAAAGTGGTATTGACGTGCACGGTGATCCACTAGCGCTGCAGCGACTAAAAGAAGGTGCAGAAAAAGCCAAAATCGAACTGTCCTCAAGCCAGCAGACTGAAGTAAACCTTCCGTACATTACTGCTGATGCGAGCGGCCCGAAGCACCTTGTTATTAAAATAACCCGAGCAAAGCTTGAGTCCTTGGTGGAAGAGCTGGTGAATGCAAGCCTTATACCTTGCAAGAAAGCACTGAAAGATGCGGGTCTGTCTCCAGCCGATATTGACGAAGTTATTTTGGTAGGCGGTCAAACCCGTATGCCAATGGTGCAGCAGAAAGTAAAAGACTTCTTCGGTAAAGAACCACGTAAAGATGTGAACCCTGATGAAGCAGTTGCCATGGGTGCAGCGATTCAAGCGGGTGTATTGTCTGGTGATGTAACAGATGTTCTTCTTCTGGATGTGACACCGCTTACTCTTGGAATTGAAACCATGGGTGGCGTGATGACCTCTTTAATTGAGCGTAACACCACCATCCCAACCAAGGCCGCGCAGGTGTTCTCTACAGCAGATGACAACCAAACAGCGGTTACCGTGCATGTGTTACAGGGTGAGCGTAAACAAGCGACAGGTAACAAATCCTTGGGCCGTTTTGACTTGGCCGATATTCCTCCTGCTTCACGCGGTATACCGCAAATTGAAGTAGCCTTCGATATTGATGCAAATGGTATTCTCAATGTGTCTGCGAAAGATAAAGCGACAGGTAAAGAACAGTCGATTATCATTAAGGCGTCCTCGGGTTTATCTGATGATGAAGTAGAGCAAATGATGCAAGATGCTGAGGCGAATGCCGAAGCAGATAAGAAATTTGCTGAGCTGGTAGAAGTGCGAAACCAGGCAGACGGCCTGATCCACGCGACGCGCAAAACCCTCGGCGAAGCGGGCGACAAAGCCACTGCAGACGAAAAGGAAGCGATTGAGACAGCCATTACAGACCTTGAAGAAGCCCTTAAAGGTGATGATCTCGAAGATCTTCAGGCTAAAATAGCCGTTCTTTCTGAGGCGACTTCTGGCTTGGCGCAGAAGATGTATGCTGAGCAGGCCGCTAAGGAAGAAGCGGGGGCACAGCAAGGTGATGCCGATGTGCCAGTTGATGGCGATGTAGTGGATGCAGAGTTTGAAGAAGTAAAAGACTAACTTCCTCACGCAATTTGCAGCTTGAAAAAAGCGCGGGAAGCTTCTCGCGCTTTTGCTGTTTTTAAAGTACCTAAATAACAAATTAGACGCAGACCTCATGTCAAAACGTGATTACTACGAAGTGCTTGGCGTAGCAAAAGATGCCTCCGATGCGGAGCTTAAAAAAGCTTATAGACGCTTAGCAATGAAGCACCACCCCGACCGCAACCCTGACGATGCGAAAGCGGAAGATAAATTCAAAGAAGTGAAAGAAGCTTACGAGATTCTTTCGGATGCTCAAAAGCGAGGAGCCTATGACCAATTCGGGCACGCTGGCGTTGATCCTAGTGCTGGTGGCGGCGGTGCGGGTGCCGGTGATTTCGGCGACATATTCGGCGACATATTCGGCGACATATTTGGCGGCGGTGGCGGCGGTCGCCGCCGTGGCCCGCAACAAAGTCGCGGAGCCGATCTAAGCTATACCCTTGACCTTAAGCTTGAAGATGCGGTCAAGGGGACTGAAGTGCAGATCAAAGTGCCTACACTCGTGCCTTGCGAGCCTTGTGATGCCAGCGGTGCAAAGCCCGGAACGTCTCCTGTAGAGTGCAGCATGTGCGGTGGAGTGGGCCAGGTCAGAATGCAGCAGGGGTTTTTCTCCGTGCAGCAAACTTGCCCTACTTGTCATGGTAAAGGGCGAATGATCAGCGACCCCTGCACAGCTTGTCGTGGGCGTGGTCGCATAGAAGAAGAAAAAACCCTTTCGGTTAAAATTCCAGCAGGCGTTGATACCGGCGATAGAATTCGCCTGGCGGGTGAAGGCGAAGCTGGGGCCGGCGGAACACCGTCAGGTGATCTCTATGTGCAAATGTCAGTACGAGATCACTCGTTGTTCAAGCGTGATGGAAAGCACCTTTATTGCGATGTACCCATAAGTTTTTCCGATGCTGCCGTGGGTGGTGATATTGAAGTGCCAACTCTTGATGGACGGGTAAAACTCAAAATACCTGCCGAAACGCAAACAGGTAAGCTGTTTCGATTAAGAGGCAAGGGTGTAGCGCCAGTGCGTGGAGGTTCAACCGGAGATCTGATCTGTCACGTGGTTATCGAAACCCCAGTGCATCTGAATAAGAAGCAAAAGGATTTGTTACGAGACTTTCATGACAGTCTCGATGAAGCCAAGCATGCTCCGAAAAAGCAATCCTGGTTTGATAACGTCAAAACATTCTTTAACTAGGAAGAGCATTTACATGATACGAGTTGCAGTAACAGGCGCTGCCGGACGTATGGGCAAAACGCTTATTGAGGCCATCCACGTTACCGAGGGAGTCACCTTGGCCGGTGCTATTGAGCATTCAGGCAGCAGCCTGTTAGGCGTCGATGCTGGCGAGCTTGCTGGTGTCGGAAAGCTAGATATATTGGTGGTGGATAGCTTGGCAGAAATCAAAGATGCCTTTGATGTGCTTGTCGATTTTACGCGCCCTGAAGTAACAATGAAGAATATCGCTTTCTGTTCAGAGCACGGTAAAAAAATGGTAATCGGTACCACCGGTCTGGACGCAGCGCAAAAGCAAGTGCTGGAAAGTGCCACTGAAAATACTGCCATAATGTTTGCTTCTAACATGAGCGTGGGAGTGAATCTCTGCTTTAAGTTGTTGGATATAGCCGCCCGCGTACTGGGCGACGAGGCAGACATTGAAATTATTGAAGCCCACCACCGCCACAAAATTGATGCGCCTTCTGGCACAGCTTTAAGCATGGGCGAAGTAGTCGCCAACGCTCTCGGTCGTGACCTAGAAAGCTGTGCGGTGTATGGGCGTCAAGGTGTAACCGGCGTGCGTGATCGCAAAACCATCGGTTTCGAAACAATTCGTGCTGGTGATATTGTGGGCGATCACACGGTGTTGTTTGCCGCTGAGGGCGAGAGAGTGGAAATCACCCACAAGGCAAGTAGCCGTATGACGTTTGCAGCTGGCGCAGTTCGTGCGTCAAAATGGCTAGAGGATAAACCTTCCGGTCTTTTTGATATGCAGGATGTACTTGAACTTCGAGATATTTAGCGTATGCGTAAAGTGTGAGCGACCTCAGCCTCTGGACAATGCCTGTTATGCTGGCGTAGAATAGCGCAGATTTTATAGAATCCTCATCTGGAGGGTTCTGTACGAAGATAAGCGCCAAGAATTATAAAAAGCGAGCTGGGACTGATTTGTGCCAGCTCGCTTTTTTACGATTGGCGACTGACTTTTTTGTGTGAACATGTCTTTGGAGGCCCTTTGAACAAGACAGCCATATTGGTTTTGGAAGACGGCAGTATTTTTAAAGGCAGCGCAATCGGTGCAATTGGCACCACTTGCGGAGAAGTGGTTTTTAATACCGCGATGACCGGTTACCAAGAGATTCTTACTGATCCCTCTTACGCCGAGCAAATTGTTACTTTGACCTACCCCCATATTGGCAATACCGGTGTAACAGAAGAAGATGAAGAGTCATCGAAAATCTGGGCAAAAGGCCTAATTATTCGTGACTTACCTCTTCTCGCTAGTAGCTGGCGCATGCAAAAAACCTTACCCGAGTATTTGAAAGAGCAAGGCATTGTCGCTATTGCTGACATTGATACCCGACGTTTGACGCGTATTTTGCGAAGCAAAGGCGCGCAGCGAGGCGCTATCATGGCAGGTGATGGGGTTGAGGATCGCGTGGACGAAGCCCTTGCGATGGCCAAGGGATTTCCAGGCCTAAAGGGCATGGATCTAGCGAAGGTCGTTACCACCGAGAAGAGCTATTCGTGGAAGGAAGGAAGCTGGGAGCTAGGAAAAGGACATCAAACACCCGAGCTGGAAGGCAAGTTTCACGTTGTTGCTTACGACTTTGGCGTAAAACGCAATATTTTGCGTTTATTGGTTGATCGTGGATGTCGGCTGACCGTCGTGCCAGCCGAGACCTCTGCCGAAGAGGTTCTTAAGCTTTCTCCTGATGGCATCTTTCTGTCCAATGGCCCAGGTGATCCAGAGCCCTGTACTTACGCAATCTCAGCGATTAAAGCACTGCTCGAAGTGGACCTTCCTATTTTTGGTATTTGTCTAGGGCATCAGCTTTTGTCCCTTGCTAGTGATGCACAAACTGAAAAAATGAAGTTTGGGCATCATGGAGCGAATCACCCGGTTACAGAACTAGGCAAGAATACGGTAATGATTACCAGTCAAAACCACGGTTTTGCGGTTGCTGAAAGCTCCATACCAGAACATCTGGAAGTGACACATCGTTCCTTGTTTGATGGTTCTGTGCAAGGGGTTCGTCATAAGAATAAGCCAGCTTATGGGTTTCAAGGACATCCAGAAGCCAGTCCTGGCCCACATGACGCGCTGCCTTTGTTCGATCAGTTTATTCAAATGATGGAGGAGAGGGCTTAGCCTCTCTTTTTCTTCTTCAAAAGTACCCCTCTATTCCTTAAGGTATTAAAACGCGATGCCAAAGCGAACCGACATAAAAAGCATATTAATCCTGGGTGCAGGTCCAATAGTGATTGGTCAAGCCTGTGAGTTCGATTATTCAGGCGCTCAAGCCTGTAAAGCCCTCAGGGAAGAAGGTTATCGTGTTGTCCTAGTGAATTCTAACCCTGCCACCATCATGACTGACCCCGCGATGGCGGATGCCACCTATATCGAACCCGTAGAGTGGGAAACAGTTGCGCGTATTATTGAAAAAGAGCGCCCTGATGCAGTGTTGCCCACTATGGGCGGGCAAACCGCCCTTAACTGCGCCCTAGACTTGGCCAGAGAAGGCGTGCTTGAAAAGTTTAACGTTGAGTTAATTGGTGCTAGTCGTGACGCCATTGATAAGGCTGAGGATCGCCAGCGTTTTGACGTAGCGATGAAAAAAATCGGACTTGAAACTCCTCGGTCGGCTATTGCGCACAGTATTGAAGAAGCATATCAAGTGCTTGATATGGTCGGTTTCCCAGCCATTATTCGACCATCTTTTACCATGGGTGGTTCTGGCGGTGGTATTGCGTATAACCGCGATGAATTTGAAGAAATTTGTACCCGTGGTCTTGATCTATCCCCCACCAATGAGTTGTTGATTGATGAGTCACTCATTGGTTGGAAAGAATTCGAAATGGAAGTGGTCAGGGATAAAAACGATAATTGTATTATTGTTTGTGCCATCGAAAACTTTGACCCATTGGGTATTCATACCGGTGACTCGATTACCGTTGCGCCAGCACAAACGCTAACAGATAAAGAATATCAAATTATGCGCAATGCCTCTCTGGCAGTGCTGCGTGAAATTGGCGTTGAAACAGGCGGCTCTAATGTACAGTTTGGGCTTTGTCCTGATACTGGACGTCTAGTAGTTATTGAAATGAACCCTCGTGTGTCGCGCTCGTCGGCCCTTGCTTCCAAAGCAACAGGCTTCCCTATTGCCAGAGTGGCTGCCAAATTGGCGGTAGGTTTTACTCTTGATGAACTGCAGAACGAGATCACTGGTGGCCAGTCACCTGCTTCGTTTGAGCCTTCCATCGACTATGTGGTCACCAAGTTGCCGCGTTTTAATTTCGAAAAATTCCCTCAGGCAGAT
>JAESUE010000266.1 GCA_016763235.1 Pseudomonadales bacterium | reverse complement strand
TTTCTGGTAGGACATAGGCGAGCCTGGGAATTAACACGCATCAATCAAACTGACGATTGATGCGGCATCGAAATTCTGGCAAATAACGTGGTACGTACTCAAGTTGAATGGCGTGATAGGTGCGGCGCACAGAGGCAATTACATTGCGAAGGGTCGTGTTGACCCAATAGAATTTAGGTTCTTTAAGCGATGTCTTTGACTCATGACCTAATCTGAGTTTTACGGAAATCCGTTATCACCGAAAGTTGAACAGGCATAGAGTATTGCGATATTTTATACCAATAGTAGACTCTTTTCGGCAGTGGAGTAATTCATTGATTAAGCACGGAAGATGTATTCTAATCACCGCAAGGAAGATAATGGCTTTCGCTGTAGCCGTGAGGAACAACGAGTGCATAACGATAATATCTCGCAGTTTTGGAAAAGAGGGCCTCTGATATAGCCAATGACCGTATGACGACTAGGTTACGCAATATTTCCTATGTTTCACGCTTTTTTAAGCAGTTAAGGAAGCGTTTTGCTAAGGCATTGCCCAAGCAGTTACCAAAATGACATCTTCTGCCGATAAACTGTTGCTCTTTTAGTGATCGACTATAGGCGCTGCTGAAATGTCATAACATCCTTGGCTAAGGAAACCTTCTTAAAAACCAAAAATAGAGAGTTAAGCGAGTATGAAAAATGCGATGCAAAGGGCCGCTTTTACAAATATTCACAGTGTGTGATGATTTGTAACGTTTTACCATTCAGTAGCATACGCTATTGAATGGTTGTAAACACATCAATATACTCCGCGTCTGGAAACTCAGCTCGGACAGGGTCCTGTATGGAAGCCTTCCGATGGGGGCGCAACACCGTATTCTGTGTTTCAGGTATGCTAGGAAGCTTTATTTTAATCAGATAACACTATAGTGAACACAAAAATGACAACTAATTCAAAAGCCACTTACTATGAGCGAGATCCTGATTTGCGCCAACAGGTCGGAGGGAAGACGAACTTTCAGCTCCAGTGCTGGATCACAGGAAGGCATAATGAAAAGGGTTGGATTCACTCTCGCACAAAGAGGATCATCGATATATTTATAACGATGATAGGGCTGATTATACTGTTTCCACTCATGATTGTTATTGCCTTAGCTGTCAAATTAACGAGTCCCGGCCCCATTTTTTTCACCCAAGAAAGAACAGGGTATATGGGTCGCCGCTTTAGCATGTACAAATTTAGAACGATGGTGGACAATGCTGATGATATTAAGGCCAATTTAAGTCACCTGAGTCACCATGCGAAAGAGTCGCCAGACTTTAAGATTAAAAATGACCCTCGTATTACTACAGTAGGTCTTTTCCTCCGAAAATATAGTCTTGATGAACTGCCTCAGATCTATAACGTTGTAGAAGGTGATATGAGTTTGGTAGGCCCACGGCCTACGTCTTTTTGCGTCAAAACGTATGAGCCCCATCATATGCCAAGACTCGCATCACGCCCTGGATTAACCTGTATTTGGCAGATATCGGGAAGAAGCAATATCGATTTCAACGGCAGAGTTGACCTTGATAGGCGGTACATAGAAAATCAGGGGCCGCTGCAGGATTTAATAATTCTCATTAAAACACCACTTGCTGTACTAAAAGCAGACGGCGCATATTAACTTTTCTCCAAACATGAGCCCTGTACAATGAAAGCAATACGCCCGAGCAAATTGAACCTTACAGCTTCGATACTTGATGGAGATGTTAGGTCGCTCTTTATAACCGCCCCACATGCGGGCGCAGGCGTTACAACAAGCGCATATTCACTGGCAAACAGCCTCGGCTCATTGGATTTACAAAACACTATATTGGATGACTCTGATGTGGGTTCTTATTTGCCACATAATAGAAACGACACAAGTAACGTACTTGGGTTTAATGATCTCATTTATTCTGGTGGACGGGATGTTCAGCTAAACCACTTGGTTCCAAGTTATACCTTATTGATCGATGGAAACCCTGGCGGCGGCTCACTTACTGACAAGCTCAGACTAAAAGGTGAAATTGGATTGTCTGACCTGATTCTTTCAAGGGAGGGAGGGGTGCTACCTAAAGCAATTCGTCGATTAGATGATATGCCATTTCACTTCATCCCTCACGGGCAACAAAAGCTGAATGCATCTCTGGGCGGTGAACGTGCCGCATTAAAACAGCTGATTGAAAAGCTAAAGGGTTTGTACAAATACATCATCTACGACGGCCCTGATGTGCATAGTAATAGTGAATCATTGGCGATTGCTTCAGCATTTGATGGGGTTGTAATGGTCGTTCGCAACAGTGAAACGCGAATGGAGGTCGCTAAAGCCGCTAAAGATAGTCTTACACAGAGTGGTGCAAATGTTGTCGGCGCGATATTCAATAGAAGGCAGTACTACATTCCTAAGTGGATATACGACTCACTGTAAACTTTATAGATAAGCTCTTAATAAGAGATGGTGCGAATGCGCTTGTGCTCTCACCTTCTAAGTACTCTGGTTTTCTTTCATGGATGCTCCAAGCTCCTTTTTTTATAGCGCCTATTGTTTATGTAGGTGGTATTAGCAACGCTGTGTTTCAAAGGGTTAGTAATGAAGTCCGATTATGATGCTGGATATATCAGAGATATTCTAAAAATATTCTTTTCCAATTCATCCTTTATTCGACGTATTTTTATTTTGTGTTTTGCGTTTTCCTGTCTGGTGCCAGTTTTTAGTACACAGCAATACATTACCAGCGGTGAAATTATCGTGCTATCAAAAAAAATAGCTCAGGGTGATAGTGACCAGGTCACCTTGTCTGGACGCGCGCGGTATATCCCTGTAAGTGTGACTGACATGGAAACTGAAAATAGCATCATTCGTTCGCTCCCTCTAATTAGAGAAACGGTGACAGAACTCTACAACGATGGGTTGTTGAATTTAGAACCTGGTTTTTTCGATTAATCTATTTTTGTTCCACTGAAAACTAAATTCTCCATGCTGTTGAGTTCAGAGGACCCATTGTCAATTGCTGAAGAAGAACAACTGAAAATAGACGTGCTCATCAAATTAATCAATAGTGAGCTTGATATCTCTACTGTGCCTGGGTCGAATATAATACTTATTAGTTACGAATCCGAAAACCCTGTATTCGGCAAAGTGATCGTGAATAAATTAATGGATAATTTTTTAATAGTCAGAAAGGAGCTATTAGCCAGTGAATCTCCTATAGCCTCGCTGCTAAAGAAAAAGAATGTGTATAGAGAGAGTGTCAGGGTGCTAGAGGAGAGTAAATCTGATCTTTTTAATCAGCATGGTGTTACAAACACCCAAGAAGAACTTGGTCAAACATCGCGAAATGTTAATCGGAATAACGTTGAACTTAATACACTCATTGATACACGTTTAGAAGCCAAAACATGGTTAAGGTATATTAATAAACAATTGCTTATTCTGAAAAATGCACCAATTAAAAGCTTTTCATTTCCGTACTCTTTTAGCGGGTCAGCGGCATCGAGAGGGGAATATTATGTTGATACAGAAATGAAACAACAAATCGAAAAGATAGGAGTTATGCAAACAGAGTATGCAACTATTTTATTGTCATATAGGTCTGATACAGAAAATGTCTCTATGCTTGAAAAAGAGTTGTTTGAACAAAAAAAGAGACTAGTAAGTTTAGTGAATAATAGAGTTTTGGAAAAATCTGAGATGATCAAAATATTAGATCAATCTATAAAAAATAAGGAATTACGAATAAGTAGTTACAAACAAAGAGCTCGGGCACTCAATAAAGTATCTTCTTTGGAGGCAGAACTAAACACAGAGCTCTCTGCTGCCAATAATTCATATTTCAAGTTTAATCAAATATATGAAGAGGTGCGTACAAAACAACTTGCTCAGCTGAATGAATTCTCTAACGTGCGAATACTCTCTCGCGCAACAATCCCATTAGATTCAAGTACGCCGCCAGCAATATTGCTGTTTATTTTAAGTATATTAGTTAGCATGATTATCGCAATCACACTCGGCCTAACAAGGGAGTTTTTTGACCGGCGATTTAGGCACCCCGAGCAATGCTCCTCTGAGCTAGGTATTCCGACCATTGCAATTATTGATGAATTTGAACCCGAGTCTGAATTAGAGCTGCCAGCCATGCGTGTGATTATTGAGAGATACTGATGGCTAGTACGCAAGCGCCTTATGTCATTCATCTAATTTGCTCATCAGGGTTCTACGGTGCGGAAAAAGTTGTCAGCAATTTATGCAAAGAGATGCCTGGAAAAAACATGGCCGTGCTGTGTTTGACAAATAAAAACCACTGCGCCTTGGCTTTTGAAAAAACGGTGGTAAATGCGGGCGTTAAATTTTACATTTCAGAAAACCATACCATGCGTTCTCTTGCAGTTTTAAAAGAACTTACGGTCGCCCATAGCTCTGTCGTTATTCATGCGCATGGTTACAAGGAAGTTTTCGTCGCCTGTCTTTTTAAACGCCTGAGACAGTGTAAAATCATCGTTACCCAACACGGGTTTACTGCCCGCAATATCAAATCCAATTTATACAACTTAGCCAATCTGACACTTTGTAGGTGGGCGGGGGTAGAGCGTGTACTTTGCGTTTCACAAGAGATTTACGATCGGTATCAAAAATTTGGAATTCCTTCTCACCGTTTAACATTATTACCAAACGGCGTTACGTTGCCGAAAAGCTTAGATAAAGAGGATGCTAAAATTCAAATGGAGGCTCGTTATGACTTGCCACCAGGGGTTCCGTTGGTATTGTTTGCCGGTCGATTAAGCGATGAAAAGGACCCCATTCTTTTCACCTCAATAGTTCGGGAGATGATGGCGTTACAAGTAAATTTTTTTGCGCTTGTCGCTGGCGACGGTCCGTTGAAAAATGCTGTATGTGAAGCAGTAGAACAGAATGGATTGAGCAGATGCCTAAAAGTTCTTGGGTTTGTGGGAGACATTAACACCTTGCTTGCGGCTACAGATATCCTGCTGCTTACATCGACAACTGAGGGCGTCCCAATGGTTATTCTCGAAGCGATGACGCAAAAGTGCGTGGTGGTATCGGCGGACGTCGGTGGGATATCTGGGATTATTGTAATCGATCAAGAGGGTGTTCTTGTTGGTTCTAGAGATCCATCTCAGTATGCAAAGCACTGCGTCGAACTTCTCAATAATGAACTGAAATTGAAAAAAATTGCTGAAAATGCAGAACGAAAAGTGCGAGAACAATTTTGTTTATCTAAACAAATACCTATTTATCGCGATATTTACGGTAGTAAAGGGTGAAACGAGACTTTCCGTATTATGTCGTTGCACTTGGTTTAGTATCTACTTGTATAGCCGTACTAACATCCAGTGTTTTTTATATTGCACCTGCAATACCGATTGCTTTCATTGCTCTCCTGACGCTTTATAAACGTCCAGAATACGGTCTGCTGGCACTCGTATTTTTTGTTCCTTTAGAAGGAGTTTTCGCAGGAAACAAACTGTTTACCGGCCCCAAGCTAATTGGCATTGCACTTATTGCAATTGTTAGCATTAAATTACTGAGGAAAGAGCTTCCTATCAGTAATATGAGAAGCGCTCTATGGTGGCCAATTATGGCCTTGATTTTAGCGTTTAGTTTAAGCTCAGTATTTTCTCCATATTCAAGTGTATCAATACAAAGCCTGAAGCAATTACTGACCGCTATTAGTTTGTTTTATATTACGCTGGCGATTAAGGATCAGGTTAAACCTTTACACCTTGCTCGCGTCATTGTTGTTAGTGTCAGTATTACGGCATTTTTCGCATTACTGGAGAGCAAGCAAAGCATAGATGGTCGAGCCATCGGACTGCTAACTGACCCCAATTATTTTGCGTTATTGTTAACGACCGCCATCCCCTTTGCCACGTTTCTTCTGATTCATGAAAAATCGACAGTTTTAAAACTGTTATGGTCAATTTCCCTAATAGTGATCCTTGTTGCATTTGAAAAGACCTTATCAAGGTCGGGGCTTGTCGTATTGGTCTTTGTTTTTCCTGTGCTGTGCGTTCATTATAAAGAATATTTAAGAAAGCTAAACGTTTCTCAACTTATCATTATAGTGATTGGAGCCAGTATTCTTACTGTAACGTTAGCGTTACTTGCGCCACAAGAGTATCGCGATCGCATGCTATCGTTGACCAAGTTATCTTCAGGCGTACATACATTTGAAGATCGATCTTTGGGCAGGCGTTCATCATATATTATTGTGGCGTTTGATGAGTTTAAGAAACATCCTATTCTGGGGTCTGGCCCGGGCACATTTCCATTTCACTATGCGCAATCAGGGTATGCTGCAGCATTTTCACTAAATAAAAACGAACCGGAATTATTTCGAAGAGCGCATAATACCTATCTTGAGACCTTGGCTGAGACGGGTTTCCTGGGGTTAATTTCATTGTTTGGAATAGTCTGGTTAGGTCTACGGCAGTTTAAGCAGGCGAGGGCCTTCCAAATACGCAGCGGAAATTTAAAACGCGCCGCTCTTGCGACGCATTATTTTGCGGCATTTATTGCAATTGTATTATT
>JAESUE010000265.1 GCA_016763235.1 Pseudomonadales bacterium | reverse complement strand
CCCTTAAAACCTTGTGTCAACAACTTCTCTTTAACTACTTCGAAGCTATCAACCTGTTCCGAAGAACTCCTCTTTCGGTCAATCCGATTAAGGGAGGCGAAGTATAAGCTTTTAAAAACTCATGTCAACAACTTGTTTCATGTAGACCAATATCAATCAGGCTCTTCTCCGCTTTAATCAAGTAAAAGAGACGGGAATACCAACGTAAGTAGTTGTAATATAAGACTTGTTATAACTTTAATAGGCACATTTCGGCCTCGAGTAAAGTACCGAACCGTCCTAACTATATTATCAAACACGCCCAGCACGATTTATCTCAACAAAGGCTAACCGTGTACGGTACGCGCGATCACCGCTATCAAGCCATTAGCCTGGTCAGTGAGCCGCACAAACAGCTGCAAATAGTTACGCAAGGGATGAGGCATTTGTACCAACAATCCGCTCGCGAACGCCTGCTCCATGTTGATATCGTTTTCGATTGGTTGCACGGATACGCAATCAGAAAGATTACGACTAGTGCAGCAGCACTTATTCAGAAGCGCTAGGATTGTAGTGTCAGCATCGGGATGATTTGTAAACGCGTGAGAGGCATCGGCGGAAATTGCTTCACGCCAATCAAGCTCTTGGTATTATTTCAGTCTCTAATTTTCAAAAAATTCTATCTAGTTACGCAAGTTTTCGATGTTATTTCAAGGGGAGGATAACTCGAAATAATGCGCCGCCGAGGTAAGAATCATCAATTTCCAATTTACCGCGATAACCTTCAATGATTGTCATCACCGTTGCTAAGCCGACGCCATGCCCAGCGGCACGACTATCTAGCCTGACGCCAATTTTAAGGATTTCCTTTCGACTTTCCTCCGGTACGCCGGAACCATCGTCTTCAACCTGAATAACCAGGTAACGGGAGCGCTCACCACTTTTTTCCCACGCACTAAAATCCACTTGGTGACGGCATTGCTTAAATGCGTTATCCAAAAGATTGCCTAGAATGTCCATGAGGTCATTTTCGTCGCCGCAATAACTCAGATCTTTGGCGACATGTTGGTGTACTTGTACAGATTTTTCAGCGTAAACCTTTTCCAGCGCCTGTATCGTTGATTGCACATAAGGCTCAAGCTTTATCCAGTTGGTTTGCAGTGCTTGGCTACCTAGCACTGCGCGCTGCAACTGGTGCTGAACGATATTATCCATGCGCGCCACTTGCTCATCAATGCTTTGGTATACCCCCGCACTGGTTTTTCCAGACGGGCTATTTTCCAAGCCCTTAAGTACAGCTAGGGGCGTTTTTAAACTATGGGCTAAGTCAGCCATGGTATTCCGGTAACGCTGCCGTTGCTCCCTTTCATTCGCAAGCAACAAATTAAGGTTGCCCACCAAGTGATTTAGCTCCTTTGGATAATTTCCCGATAGCTGACTAGAGCCGCCTGACTCTAGCTTGCGCAGATCTTTACTCAGTTTACGCAGAGGATCTAGCCCCCAGCGTAATATAAGGGCTTCAAGAAACAACATCACTGACAGCAAAATAATGAGAACAATAAAAATGGCCAGTCGATAACCCTGTATTTCTTCCCGTAGGGGGCGAAGCCTCTCCAGCACAACAAAGTTATAATCAGATACTTTACCTTTGGCGCTTACCTCACCCCAGCCCACGCCATATTTTAGTAATATCATGGACTCGCCACTTAGACTATCTAGTCGCTCGTAACTCCATTCTCCACGCTTTATGGCCTTGAAATTTTTGATCGGCAATGTTCTTGCTGAAAAAGAGCGCCAAATAATTCTCCCGCTGCGATCGACCACGATGCCATACAAGCCACTCCGAGCTTGATTGAAGCGCGCTTCCCGAAGATAAATTGGCAAGCTGAGCTCCTTTTTCTGGTCATATTCAGCAACAGAGATCAGATTAAAGACTTGCAGCTTAAGCCGCTCTCGGGCGTTATCTTGCAGATAAAGATCAAATGTTTGGCTCACAATAACAGCCAACACGGTAAAAAAAAGACTGAGTACAACTCCGCTCACCATCAGCAAGCGCGTTTTCAGAGAATAATTATTCCATAACTTCATGGGAAAGCAGGCTTTATGTCTTCAGGGGGATTAAAGCAGGGTAGCAGAAAAAGCCACCCTGCCGACGCGTTATGACAGGCTTTTCAGATTAAAATGATAGCCGCGCCCACGCAATGTTTCGATAACTTTTAATTCACCATTTGGGTCGAGCTTCTTACGTAATCGCGCCATAAAAACTTCAATAACGTTGCTATCACGATCATAATCTTGGTCGTAAAGGTAATCAATAAGCGCCGCTTTAGTAATCACCTCCGTAGAATGCAGCATCATATACTCAAGAATTTTGTACTCGTAGGCAGTGAGATCCAAATTGCGCTCATTCATGGTCACTTGCTGGGTTGTGGTATCAAGTGTTAAGCCACCCACCCGCATCTCTGAACTGGAAAAGCCTGCGCTGCGCCGAACCAGAGCCTGCAACCTCGCTTTAAGCTCCTCGATCTGGAAAGGTTTGACGAGGTAATCATCAGCGCCGAGGTTCAAGGCTTCGACTTTGGTTTTCCAATCGGAACGAGCCGTGAGCACAAGAATAGGAAAGGATTTCCCTGCGTCACGAAACTCCTTGATCAGCTCTATTCCCGTCACCTTAGGCAAGCCCAAATCAATAATTGCCAAGTCAAAGGTATATTCCATACCCAAGTAGCGCCCCTGCTCACCGTCTTCCGCCACATCCAGACGGAAACCCTCTGCGCTAAGCACCTGAGCTAACTGCTCACAAATTGCCGGCTCATCTTCAATCAACAGTATTCGCATACCAGCTTTCATCTCCCTCTGAAATAAATTTGTCTCGCTCCTCACTATAATCGAGGGTACGAAGCTCTCCGGAATCTCGTAATATTTTGATCCTGTATATGGCCTGCTCAATCGCTACACGTTTAACACTTAAAAGAATGCCATCATAGCGCTCGGTTGCTGCAGCAATAGCCTCATTTAACTTCTGGGATGATAAATCGGGAAAGTGCGTATTGGGCTGCTGATCTGCAATATTTTCACTTGCCATTTCAGCGGTAGCAGACTGCTTACCAGGGTTGTGACTTCGAAACTTTTTCAGCCACTGGGATATCGGGCTTAACGTAACTTCAAACCACTCTGCCACAGAGTGTGTCTTTGCGTCATTTTTATGCTCGTCCGCCGCAGCAAGAATCTTAGTATATCCATTAGCAATGGATATCGAGTTAAATAAGCGCTTATCTGAAAAAGTTAAAGCCAGTTTTTCACGTATCCCCGTATATGGGTTGCCCAATTCTTGGTAATGCCAAGCCTGCTCACCACCTTGTTTGCTTACTTCCGAAGCCACTAAAACAGGGCTAGACGACAAAGTAAGCAGCATCAATAGTGCTCGGGGTAACAATCGGATATGGAGGGGGTTTACGTAGTCCATTGATTTTCTGAAACAGCCTAAGTTATGAGGAGGCAGTATCCACTATAAGCAAGGGCTGATTAACACCAGCTTAACCAACAACACCTGTTTAAGAGGGGGATGCCGGCCTGTCACACCTTTGCATTCTGTTTTAGCGGTATTCCCCACACGCTCCAAGAAGGCTTAAAGTTAAACCGGCTATCTGCGAAACAGTCATAACTCCCATTCGAGAAATCCCACAAGTCGCATGGCCGTGCTAAAAAACAGGACTGAGGAAAAGGCGGCTTAACACCATGTATTTCAATAACCTGTACACTCTCCCCAAGTACATCTTGAACAGGGCCAAGTATAGTAACAGTCGCGCTAACGAGGCTACGATCAGGAATACTATCTCGCACTTTCAAAATAGCGCCAACAGGCCACTCACTTCGAATAATCTCTTTTTTCATTCATCAAACCAAGCGGCTTTACACCCCTTGCTCCACCCAAAAACTTATCGAGATCCAAGCTTACCAAATTGAACGACTTAAAACGGTTCAAAAACAGTAACCGTTGGTAAGCCCCCTGTCTAAAAAACAAAGAAGGCTTATAATCAATGCAAGCATTCAGCTCACGCTCAAATTCACGCATAACGACGTTAAAAAATGTTCATTTACAGGGCTCGTTGAATAGTCATAAATCAAAAACCTATCTTCCCCCCTTCGGCACCCCATTCATAAAGCAGCCAGAGAAACAAAATGTCTCTTAAAATCACCCTGGAATGCATTAATTGCGATGTTTGCGAGCCTGAATGCCCCAATGACGCTATTTACATGGGAGAGGAAATCTACGAGATAGAGCCTGACTTGTGTACGCAATGTGTCGGTCACTTCGATGTGCCGCAGTGCCAAGAGGTTTGCCCCATTGATTGCATATTAGTCGATGAGAGCAATAAGGAAACAGAAGAAGACTTACTAAAAAAATACAAAATATTGACCACTCCAAACTAAAAATGGGCCAATTATTGGCCCATTTTTAGTTTTTTAATGCAATAAAAACAGTAAGTATTTAGCAAGCCCTGTAACTATTCCTCGGAGGATATCAACTCGCTTGCATTAATTTCCAGCAGATTAAATTCTACTCGGCGATTAAGCGCTCGTCCTTCTTTGGTTGCATTATCAGCAACGGGATTATTTTCGCCAAACCCCCTGGAGAGCAAACGAGATAAAACAATCCCCCTCGCTGCAAGGTGTAAGAGTACCGCCTGTGCACGATGACGAGATAAGACCAAGTTTCGCTCTTTTGCTCCCACACTATCCGCATAGGCCTGAATCTCAACTTTCAACGAAGGGCACGTTTTTAGAACGCTCGCAGCTTCATTTAAAACAGATAGCGCGCTCGGTGTTAAATCAGCTCTATTCAGCTCGAAGTAAATACCCTCAATGCGTCCAGCAACAACGGCACAAGTTTCATGCTGCTCTTCGATGGGTGGTATAAAACACGCGGAGTCCGCAACAATATCGGAGCAAACCTCTTCTTCTGAGGAATCAAACTCACTCACGCCCCCCTGCCCTATTAGGCCTGGATCGGCCTCCAACTCTGCAATTTTCTGCGTTTTTCGCCCAAAGCGTTTTACTATCCCGACAGTAAGCTGGTTGGCATCCTTGTCATAACTCTCAATTTCAGCACGGGCTGACCAACCTTTACTAAAGGCCCACTCTCCGCCAAGGCCCAACATAAGCTGATAGTCGTTATCCTCATTGGTGGAAACATTCGAAGAAATATTTAATGTTGCCAAACCAGCTTTTAAAAATATCGAGCGAGATCGCTGGCCGAGCAGATGATAAACCCCTCCTACGTACAAGGGCTGATACTCAATACTACCCGATGGGGATAGCTCTGCTTCCCCCAAGTAGGCAAGCCCAGCTTCTACAGATAGCTGTTCTAGCAAATCATATCCAACAGAAACCTTAAAACCTAAGCCACCATCTTCATCCAGGGTATAAGGCGAAGAACTGACATCGGGCTCCAGTGAGGACTGACCAAGGCTCAGCCCCACATAAAAACCCTCGTAACTATCTTGATCAGTAGTTCCGTCCGCAAAGGATGGATCACTTGGAGCAAGGGCAGATAAACCCAGAACAAGTGCTCCCAATGATGCGGAGGAAAGTGTACTGAAAAGTCGAACCCGCAGTCTTGTCGCAATGCGCAAACCAAAGGAGATAAGAAGAAAACTTAGCAAGATGGGATTAAATGCACCAATGCCGTTTACACCCACTACGACGCGTTGATCCGTTGCTCCATTATCACCTACGCCCCTAGGGTTAGCAGGAACAGGCTCAACAAAGCCAGGGGCATCTTCATCTTCAAAGTCTGGAGTTCCATCACCGGGGATATTAGGATCAAGATAATCAGGGGTGCCGTCACCATTAATGTCAACACAGCCAGAGCCAGTGTCCGCACATTCTTCCTCATCACTAAGACCATCGTTATCGCTATCAATATCGCTGTAATCGGGGATCAAGTCAGCATCATGATCTGGGCAATCCCGACCACCGTTTGTTGCCGCCGGGCACTCAATGTCATCCGGTATGCCGTCACTGTCGCTGTCACCCGCACCATTGCCAAAATCTGCAATGTCTACAAAATCCGCAATGCCATCACCGTCTGAATCCGTACAATCACTTGCACCCGTACATTCTGAGCTATCGCCTTGACCGTCTCCATCACTGTCAAGATCTAAGCTATTGGGAAACCCATCACCATCAACGTCGTAGTTACCTTCTATTTCATCCGGTATGCCATCATTATCATCGTCCGTATCAATATGGTTGAGAATGCCATCGCCGTCACTATCCAAAAGATGGTCGGTATAGATTGCTTTCAAAACAACCCAGGAGTCTACCGTACCTTTTATCAAACCCTGGCCGGCATCCACTATTCCAAACTCAAGATGGTTGGTCTCGCCTGCTACAAGCGGGGCCACACACCTTAACACCTGTGTAAAGCCATCCATTTCGGTGTTATAGGGGCTAGAATAGCTCGAGAAAAAACCCGGTTTAGTACGCACATTGCCTATATAAAGGTCACTATTCGAATCGTTATTAATACTCGAAACACCCACTTTATCGCTACCATCAACACTCGGCACAGTCGCACAGTTAATGCCATTGACAAAAATAGCCATGAAATCATGCACTTCATTGAGTAATTCAGACGTATCAGCGCTATATTCATCTGAACCAAAAACGTACTCTATCACCAGCTGACTCTGGTTCTCAGGTGCAATAAAATCCAGCTCTATAATCGATTCATCGCGAGTATAACGTCGATTATTCAACTCAAAAAAATCCTGATCTTCAATGTTTATATCAAACATGATATGGCTCGTGGAGTCGGATCTATTCGGGCCGAGAATGCCTTGAACATACCCATTACTTAAAATAATCCCAGCGGGAAAACCAAGTAAGTCATAACCAGAAACAAAGCCTGCCTGATTAACGCTTCCCCTAAACTCCACATTTTGGATTTCCACACCCGCGCCAAGAATCGACTCGGCTAAAAGTAGCGGGGTAACCCCAGACTCTCTCAAGTTAACAACAACTTCACCATCCGTACCCACCACAAAATCAGCAAAACTAGGCTGCGCAGGCAACAAAAAGAAGGAAGAGAGAAAAAGTAAATAATTGCGAAACTGTAATTTCATAACCACTTCCATAATTAGATTCTCAAATTTCATTCATTGAAAGGCTGAAATGATCACAATCTTTATAAACAATGCTGCCTAACCAGCTCCAAAGCATCTTCGTGATGACTTTTGGTTCTCACTTTTTCTATAACATGCTTCAAGCGCCCGTCTTTACCGATAATAAAAGTGGTTCTTATCAAGCCCATATATTCCCGACCAGCCATCTTTTTTTGCCCCCACACGCCGTATTTATCGGCAATGGGATGATCCACATCCGATAACAAATCGAAATTCAAGTCATACTTTTCAATGAATTTTTGCAACCTTGGCACAGGGTCTGGACTAATTCCCAGTACGATCGTATCCAGCTTTGCATATTCACCAAGGTGATCTCTCAAACCACAGGCTTGCACAGTGCAGCCTGGCGTGGAGGCTTTAGGGTAGAAATAAAGCACCACATTTTTTTGATCACGAAAGTCTTTTAAGCTGACCTTCTCATCCCTTTGGTTATTTGCAGTAAAAGCTGGTGCCATATTGCCGACTTTAGGTAGGCTCATGAGTAAGAATTCTCCCGTTCACTGTGTATTAAGGCTATTTCTCTTATAATGGAAACAGTTTCGCGAAATACTACCAGCGCCACGGAGATATAGCATCAAAAT
>JAESUE010000264.1 GCA_016763235.1 Pseudomonadales bacterium | reverse complement strand
TGAGCGCCGTGTTTTATAACGCGACGAATATATCTTGGTTATCTCAGGTTTTGGGTTTGAAAATGGCACTAACTATCCTGGCGCAGGGGGTGCTATGCGCTGGCGATTTTGAAAGAGGTGTGCAAGATGTAAGGCCTGACGCCTGGTATGTTTTTATTTCGATATGCCAGCAATTGTTCGATTTGTTTGTTTCATCGAGATATTTCTCGATATAGCCTTCTTTTTGCAACGACTGCAACGCTTTGGTGAATTTCTCCTTATTAAAGTTTTTATTTTGTTGCTGGGTTGAAGCTAGCCCTATATCGATAACATTTAATTGCTTGTAGGCTTCTTCTGAGTAGGCATACGGGGAAGCTCTCTTCTCGGCTTTCTCCTACTCTTTGATTCTGGCAAGCATTAGGGCGATCGTTTCTAAGATACAGTACCGCACTGACTGGTTGAGCGTCAGCCCGTTAAAGAGTGCGCGCCAAACCTAGGTAGAATCAAGGTTCCCTCTCGGTTTTTTAGATATTGATCCCGCATTGCTGAAAACCCATTTGATTTTCAGTGCATTCCACCCACTCCTACATAGAAATTTACGATATAAGAATAACTTGATCCTATATCTCCCAAGGGCGTATAGCTCACCGAATATTCTACACTTTCATTTGTGCTAGACTCGGCCTTCGAATAAGGTAGACCGATACTCTGAGGCTTACTCTTATTAAATGTTTTGGACAATGTTTGCTGTATGATAAGTTTTACAGAAGGATTAAATTCTAGATCAAAATAGGCGCTTTGTGTTAACTGCTGAATAACAGCAGAAAAATGTTCAAGCGTTTTTTCTTGTTCATCTTTTGCCATATAGCTTATTTCAAAATTATAGATTGAGCAGTATTTATGCTCGATAGTCGCCGTATCGCCATTTTTATATAAAATGAAAAGCGTTTTACGGAATTCGTTGCTATCAGGGGCGACATCGCTAATCCATTTTGCTGTGAGAATATCAGAAGACTCTGGGGTTTTTTGGTGATCAACATAATCTTTTTGGTAACGGCAACTGGGGGCCGGATTATTCTCGTTCGCAACGCTTAATGCTGCGTTGAGAGAGGAAAAGCACAGGGTGCTAAAAAGTACCATTGTTTTAATATTCATGTTTAAGACTTCCGTTTAAGCTATGTAGCGCAGCTGATTCAATATCGAGTCATTGACGTCATTATAAATTGGCTTCTTGCCCACTTTTATTTCGATTTGTTTGTTTCATCGAGATATTTCTCGATATAGCCTTCTTTTTTCACGAGTCCACAGCTTTGGTAAAACTTTTCCTTATTGAAGTTTTTATTTTGTTGTTGGGTTGAAACTGCCCCTATATCGAAAATATTTAATTGTTTGTAGGCTTCCTCTGCGCAGGCATACTGGGAAGCTCTCTTCTCGGCTTTCTCCTGCTCTTTGATTCTGGCAAGCACTAGGGCGATCGTTTCTAAAATACAGTACCGCAGTGACTGGTTGAGCGTCAGCCCGTTAAAGAGTGCACGCCAAACCTAGGTAGAATCAACATCCCCTCTCGGTTTTTCAGATGTTGGCCCCGCATTGCTGAAAACCTATTTAATTTTCACTGTATTCCACCCACTGCTACCCAGAAATCCACGATATAAGAATAACCTAATCCTGTATATATAAGGGGTGTATAACTCACCATATACTCTACATTTTCATTTTTGCTAGACTTGGCCTTTGAATCAGGTAGACCGACACTCTGAGATTTATGCTTATTAAATGTTTTGGACAATGCTTGCTGTATGATAAGTTTTACCGAGGGGTTAAACGCCACGTCAAAATGGGCGCTTTGTGTTAACTGATCAATAACAGCAGAAAAATGTTCAAGCGTTTTTTCCTGTTTATCTTTTTCCAGATAGCTTATTTTAAAGTTATACATCGAGCAGTATTTATGCTCGATAGTCGCTATATCGCCATTTTTATATAAAATGAAAAGCGTTTTACGGAATTCGTTGCTATCAGGGGCGTCATCGCTAATCCATTTTGCTGTGAGAATGTCAGAAGATTCAGGGGTGTTTTGGTGATCAACATAATCTTTTTGATAGCGGCAATCGCGGGCTGGCTTATTCTCGTTCGCAACGCTTAATGCAGCGTTGAGAGAGGAAAAGCACAGAGTACTAAAAAGTACTATTGTTTTAATATTCATGTTTAAGTCTTCCGTTTAAGCTATGTAGCGCAGCTGATTCAATATCGAGTCATTGACGTCATTATAAATTGGCTTCATGCCCATTTTTATTTCGATGTAGCCATTTTTCTCCAACGACTGCAACGCTTTGGTGAACTTTTTCTTATTAAAGTTTTTATTTTGTTTCTGGGTTGAAGGTAGCCCTACATCGAAAATATTTAATTGCTTGTAGGCTTTCGCTGAGCAGCTCTCTTTTCGGCTTTCTCCCGCTCTTTGATTCTGGCAAGCATTGGGGCAACTGCTTCTAAAACCCCGTGCCGCAGTGACTGGTTGAGCGCGGGCCTGTTAAAGAGTGCAGGCCAAACCTAGGTAGAATCAACGCCCTCTCTCGGTTTTTCAGATGTTGCCTCCGCATTACTGAAAACCCATTTTATTTTCAAGGAATGCCACCCACTCCTACATAGAAAACAACGATATAAGAATAACTTGATGCGGTATCTGCCAAGGGTGTATAGCTCACCATGTATTCTACATTTTCATTTTTGCTAGATTCGGCTTTCGAATAAGGTAAATCGACACTCTGAGATTTATGCTTATTAAATGTTTTGGACAATGCTTGTTGTATGATAAGTTTTATAGGAGGAACAAATGCCACGTTAAAATGAGCAGGTTGTGTTAACTGATCAATAACAGTAGAAAAATGTTCAAGCGTTTTTTCCTGTTCATCTTTTGCCAGATAGCTTATTTTAAAATTATACATTAGACAGTATGTATGCTCGATAGTCGCTGTATCGCCATTTTTATATAAAATGAAAAGCGTTTTACGAAATTCGCCATTAGGGGACGCATCGCTAATCCATTTTGCTGTGAGAACCCCAGGTGACTCCGGGGTTTTTTGGTGATCAACATAATCTTTTTGGTAGCTGCAATTGAGGGCTGGATTATTCTCGTTCGCAACGCTCAATGCGGCGTTAAGAGAGGAAAAGCACAGAATACTAAAGAGTGCTATTATTTTAATGTTCATGTTTAAGTCTTCCGTTTAAGCTATGTAGCGCAGCTGATTCAGTATCGAGCCACTAATGTCATTATAAATTGGCTTCTTGCCCACTTTTATTTCGATATGCCAGCAGTTGTTCGATTTGTTTGTTTCATCGATATGTCGTTCGATATAGCCTTCTTTGTGCAACGAGTCCAAGGCTTTGGTAAATTTTTCCTTATTAAAGTTTTTATTTTGTTGCTGGGTTGAAGCTAGCCCTATATCGATAATATTTAATTGCTTGTAGGCTTCCTCTGAGCAAACATGGAGAGAAACTCTTTTTCCGGATCTCTCCCGCTCTTTTATTTTGGCAACCATTAGGGTGATCACTTCTTTATCACTTAGTTTTTGGTTGTTTTCGTATTCTTTTAGAACGTCCTTGCCGACTTCCCCGTATAAGTCGTATTGTTTTTGCAGATTTATTTTGGCATTGCGTAACATTATTTTCGATTGTTCTTCTGGCGTACGTATTGTACTAGTCATAACAGCTACCGTCATACCTGCTTCTTTTAAAGCAACTTTTATGATTGCTTTAGAGTATTCTGAAACTATTCGCTCCGACGTTTTTATTGTATTTTTATAGATCACTTTTTGAAAAAGTAAGCCGTTGGCATCAATTATACGTTGTTTGTTGATTTGTATTTTTTTCGACACAGGGGTGCCATTAAGTAGGCCATTTTTAATGGTACTTTGCTCATCTATGCTGAGGTACATAGTTAAGTAACGAAAAGTTTTGCCATTAGGGTCAACACGACCATCGGGCCTGGTCATCCCTAAAGCTTCGCGCTGATATTGTTTAATGGCATTTTTTGTATTGCGGCCAATTAAGCCATCACTCGCTAGCGGTTGAAGCGATGCCTTCTGCGGGTCAGCAATATTAAGTAGGATTTGAATAAGCTTTACATCGGTGCGTTAATTTACGCCTTTCTCACCTACCGATCTATATATAGTTAAAGACATTTAGGTTCACCTTTTCGACGCCTAATAAGAACCATTCCTCATTTGGCTGGCTGCTATACACTCACAACACCGATTAATATGGTAATTATTTCCGGATCTATCCGCCTGATTCAATGCGCAAATATACGCGGCGCGGGTGATTGAAGTTGGCATATAGTCCACCCTGTGGTGCCACTTTGGCAGCCTGTTGTTTCAACACAATTTTGTGGGAGGTGAGGTTGGCACAAAAGGGGGCTGACAAACCGGAATAGTCGGGGAAGGGTCGCATTTAATTTCCCCAAGGACTGATCAGTGCGAAACTATTCTGCGCGGTCCAGCGAGGCCCTTTCTTAAGCCTAACCTAGTGAAAATACGAAAGAAAGAGAGAGTGAAGCTGGGCGCAGAAAGCGCGGCCATACCTTCGATTCTCCATCCACAAAAACCGCCTCAGCCCGTCTTTTGCCTAATAGCTCTGCGCTAGCATGGTTTTCAAGCAGCTACTTTTGTTAGCCGTGTTCCTATAGAATCCCCCTGTAACTTTACTGCTCGTACGTTTCAAAACGCTAATGTTTCACTCGCGGCACCTTCTTATTCCTTCCTAATACGACACTAAATAAATGACAGATATAACGATAGCAACTCATAATGGTAATTTTCATGCAGATGATGTGTTCAGTGTCGCTGCGCTTAAGTGCGTTCACCCTTCTTTTAAACTCATACGCACGCGTGATTTAGAGCTGATCGGCAAGGCCGATATTGTGCTGGATGTAGGCGGTGAATATGATCCGGATGCAGGCCGTTTTGACCACCATCAGCGCGGTGGCGCAGGTGAGCGCGAAAATGGTATTCCGTACTCTTCATTTGGTTTGATTTGGAAAAAATATGGCTTAGAAATATGTCAAGGTCAGCAAGAGGTGGCCAATTCTGTTGATGCTGGCCTAGTATCAACCATTGACGCCATTGATTGTGGCCATGTCGAAGGGGTTTCTAAAGGTATTAGCCTTAGTCAAACCATTTCAATGTTTAACCCTACTTGGCAAGAAGAGAGTCACTTCGATACCTGTTTTGATGAAGCTGTTGCCTTTGCATCACGCGTATTAAGCCGATTCATTGCATCCGCTAACGGTGGCGTCAGTGCAAAAGAAATTGTGGCTAAAGCGATTGAAAATGCACAAGACCCAAGATTGATTGTATTAGAGCAATATACCCCTTGGAAAAGGACGGTTCACACGTTATCTGAAAAAGCGTTATATGTGGTTTACCCATCTGCTTCTGGCCAATGGAGAGTTCAAACAGTGCCTGTTGAATTAGGTTCATTCGAAGACAGAAAACCACTGCCTAAACCATGGGCGGGTTTATCCGATAAAGCGCTTCAAGACGTGACCGGTATTGATGATGCTATGTTCTGCCACAATGGTTTATTTATTGCGGGTGCAGAGTCTCTTGAGAGTACGATGAAAATGGCATCTATGGCACTTGAATATTAATGTTTGGTTTTTTCATGCAGTATTTAGTCGCCCAATTTAATGCCTAAATACTGCATGGCCGTGCATCTAAATTAAGCGGCCTTCATTTAGTTAGCTCTCCAACGATAAGTTAGCGTCATAACTAAAACACCTTTGTTGCTGAGTTATTGGGTCAATAAATTGAAGCTGCTTTGCCAGTAGCTGCAAGGGTGCTGAAAAGTTATCTGCCGATAATGGCTGTAATTCTGGATAGTATTTGTCATTCAGTATAGGCCAGCCCAGTGTCTGCATGTGAACGCGTAATTGATGGGTTTTACCGGTAATGGGGCTTAATTCAAATAAGGCCTGCTGAGTAGATTGTTGCAAACATCGAATCACTGAGTGGCTATTGGCTTCACCTTCACTTACGCACATGCGAAAGCGGGGTTCGCACTGCACCAAGCGATTTTTAACCTCCCACTGCTGGCCTATAAGGTTTTCACTGTCATTAATTTTGGCTATGGCCTGGTAGCTTTTGTGTATTTGTCGTGTTTCAAATAATTGATGGTAACGATGGCGGGTATCAGGGTTAACAGAGAATAGAACCAAGCCGGCTGTCACTCTATCTAAGCGGTGCAACGCTTGTAGGGCCTCGATGCCAGTGCTGTGCCGTAAGCGATTTTGCAGGCATTCATTGACATATTTACCGCCGGGAGTGACGG
>JAESUE010000263.1 GCA_016763235.1 Pseudomonadales bacterium | reverse complement strand
TTTGTCACTTGATTATTGTTGATGTCGATTGGTGGCTAAGGCGCTTAAATCTAAATAGCTACGGGATTAAATAAAACGCTAGCTCATAACGCTAGCGTCATGGTTAAGTTAATGTGCAGAGTGTTGGGTTTCACTTCGTTCTACCCAACCTACGGGATAGTTGGTGCCATTTTTAACTCCGAAACTTGAGTTATAAGTATAAATGATCATTTTTTAACGCCGTTATGCGCGGGTTTGGACGTGAGCTGAATAGTTACCTAAAAAGTAGCTATTCTGAATGGTAGCGACTGAATATTTAAGAAAGTACTTACTTTGACGGAGAACGAGATGGCGGGTGTGTTAGATGCAGTTGATAAACGCACACAGATGGTGGGCCAAAATAGACTTGAGCTTTTATTGTTTAGTCTGACTGGCAATCAGATGTACGGGATAAACGTGTTTAAAGTGAAGGAAGTTTTGCAGTGTCCGTCACTTACGCTCCTGCCTGGTAGAAACCCCGTAGTGAGAGGTGTTGCAAATATTCGAGGGGGAACGCTTTCAATTATTGATTTGCAGATGGCGATGGGAATGCCGCCGATTGAGGATCTTGATAACAGCTTTATTATTATTACGGAATATAATAACTCTGTGCAAGGATTCTTAGTAAAAGGCGTTGAAAGAATCGTCAATACAAATTGGGAGGATATGCACCCTCCACCCAGTGGAAGCGGGGAAGATAATTACTTAACGGCTGTAACAGAGTTTGATAAACGACTGGTAGAAATTCTTGATGTAGAGAAAATTCTTGCTGAAGTTTCCCCTCGGAACAATGATGTTAGTGAAGGGTTGATAAATGAGGGCGTCAGTGATGAAGTCGATCTAGAGAGCATTAAAATTCTCGTTGTTGATGATTCATCGGTAGCAAGAAAGCAGATGGCGAGATGTATTAAATCTCTTGGGTTTGAAATTATATTGAAAAATGATGGCAGGCAGGCCTTGGACTATTTACGAGAAATGGCTGACGAGCATGAGGATATTAGTAAAATCATTCCGATTGTTGTATCAGATATTGAAATGCCAGAAATGGATGGATATACATTAACGACTGAAATAAGGTCTGACCCGAAATTAAAGGATCTTTACGTCATGCTTCATACCTCGTTAAGCGGTGTTTTTAATCAATCGATGGTTGATAAGGTTGGAGCGAATGATTTTCTGGCAAAATTCAGTCCTGATGGTTTGATTACCCGAGTAGCGAAACAAATTTCTACTGTGACGGGTAAGCAGATAGTGGTTGATGATGCCGATTAGTAATCTGAACGGTTGCAGAGTTCGCTGAGGTGTTACAACTGTTTTTTCTTGAGCACCTCCTACAGTAAAAATAGCGCCACATGGCGCTATTTTTTTATCCTCGCACGAGAAACTTTCTCTCTATCTTAAGGGCAACTCTAAAAAATTATTGTCAATGCGGAAATTGCTCGCCGCGCCAGGCATCAAAATCTTGCCGTTTCCCTATTGCACCTTCTTCTTAATATTCTGATTAATGACGATAAGGATCGCACACGCAGTGAGTGTTTTAATTTGCGTGGTGCCCTGCATCTATTTCTAAGTCTCTAATATTAATGGATTAAATTAAAAATTGATGCGGAAAGCTACGTCTTCGTAGGAATATGGTCGTTTCGAAATAAAAAATTGGCATGGTGGTTGCACTTTCTATTGAAACAAATATTCAGAATGCTTGGTAAAACATTATGCCCATCAATTTTCAAACAGCCCTTGGAGTCCATGAACAAGCCTTGAAGCTTAGAACTCAACGGGCTGAAGTGCTTGCTAATAATATCGCTAACGCGGATACCCCCGGTTACAAGGCGAAGGATATAGATTTCAAAAGTATTCTTGCTTCTGAACATTCCTCTGCTGGAAAATTGCGTGTCACCAATAATAAACATATGAGCAGCGATTTTAACGAAATGGGTTCCCCAGAGCTTCTTTTTAGAAACCCGAGTCAGCCATCAGTAGACGGGAATACTGTCGAAGTGCATCAAGAAAAAGCGGAATATTTGAAAAATTCTTTGGAGTTTCAAGCAAGTTTTCGGTTTTTAAATGGAAAATTTAAAGGCCTGAAATCGGCAATACGCGGTGATTAGAGGAGATTTTTATGTCGTTATTTAATGTGTTGGATATTTCAAGTACAGGCATGAATGCACAAACGATACGCCTGAATACGACGGCCAGCAATATCGCGAATGCAGACAGTGTTGCAAGCAGTGTGGATAAAACCTACCGCGCACGGCACCCAATATTTGCCGTACGGGCACAAGACCTTGCCGCATCACCGATTAGTGGTGATAGCGCAGAAAGCGGAAGTGGTGTGGACGTGCTCGGAATTGTGGAGAGCAATGCGCCACTTCAGCTGCGTTACCAGCCTGATCATCCCGCAGCCAATGAGCAGGGTTATGTGAGCTATCCCAACGTTAATATTGTGGAAGAAATGGCAAACATGATGTCGGCTTCGCGTTCCTTTGAAACCAATGTCGAAGTGGCGAATTCAGCCAAGCAAATGTTGCAACGAATACTCACTCTCGGCCAATAGGATTTCGATGTAACTATTCAGCTCACGTCCAAACTCGCGCATAACGGTGTTAAAAAATGATTATTTATACTTATAAACGCACATTTTTCGCCTTGTTCTGAGCAAGTTTGAACGCAATCTGAGCAGTTACAGGGTTCGCTGAATAGTTACATTTCGAAAAAAATAAAGAGGCAAGAATATGGAAGGCATCAACTCAACGTCGAATGACAATGCCTATATAAAGGATCTGCAAACGCCCAAGGTCAAAGAAGAAAAAAAAGGCGATCAGACTGATTTTATGAAGTTGATGATTGCACAGTTGCAAAATCAGAATCCGCTTGATCCTAAAGATGGCGCTGAATTCCTATCCCAGCTGGCGCAGTTTACCCAAGTTGAGGGTATTACAAGGCTAAATGAACAGGTGGAAGGGCTGAGTAATCGTTTTAGCTCATCTCAGGCGCTACAGGCAACAGCGTTGGTCGGTCGAAAGGTGAGGGTAGAAACCAATCAAAGCTTGTACACGCCTGGCGGTGAAGTAACCGGTATGGCAGAGCTACCCGCTTCGAGTACAAATATTAATATGACAGTGACCGATGCCAGCGGGCGTCTTATTAGCCAAATTAAATTACCGACAAGTTCAGCGGGAGAAATCCCTCTTCTATGGGATGGAACGAATCAAGATGGACAAAAAGTGCCTGAGGGAATTTACAAAATATCCGTAAAGGCTGGGCAAGGTGGGAAAATGGTCGAGTTAAGAACTGAACTCGATTCAAACGTGAATAGCGTAACGATAGGAGTCGGTGGGGCCATGACCCTTAACGTAGCTGCGGTGGGTGCGTTGCCTTTGGCAGAGGTGACACAAATTAAATAATGTTAATGGAATGTAAAAACTAGAAGTGTAGTTAAAAAAAATTTCAATAAGCAACCTGAATTAATCAATCAGAACATAGTAGAGGAAAACAATATGCCTTTTAATACAGCAATATCTGGTTTGAGAGCAGCAGGTGATACGCTAAGAATCACCGGTAATAATATTGCCAATGCCAGCACCACGGGGTTTAAATCATCGAGAGCGGAATTTGCCGATGTCTACGCAACGAGTACTCTGGGAACAGGCGGAAACTCCATTGGTAGCGGCGTGCGATTAACCGATGTGTCGCAGCAGTTCACTCAAGGCAATACCTCCTTTACAAGTAATAGTCTGGATATGGCTATTAACGGTAATGGTTTTTTTATAATGAGTGATGATGGTGCCACAAGTTATGGGCGCAACGGCTCCTTCCATCTTGATAACGAGGGTTTTGTTGTTAATTCCAACGGGCAAGAGCTGCAGGGATTTCTTGCGAATGAGTCAGGCGAGGTGAGTGGAAACTTAAGCACTTTGCAAATTGTCACGGATAACCTCCCGCCCAGCCAAACCACTGATGTGAGTGCATCATTAAACGTGAATGCAGAAGAAGTGCCCCCAACAGTACGCGGCACAACGGCTGAATCAACGGGTGCGGGTATTAATGCAGCTGTAGACCCGACCACCCTGGTTGCGGGTGTTGCGA
>JAESUE010000262.1 GCA_016763235.1 Pseudomonadales bacterium | reverse complement strand
CGCTGATATTTAATTACGGCAGAACAGAAGTCAGAAACTTCTTGTTATCCAGTGCCTTTTATTGGTTGGATGAATTTCATATTGATGGGCTACGGGTTGATGCAGTGGCGTCGATGCTCTATTTGGACTACTCCCGTAATGGGGATGAGTGGATTCCCAATGAATATGGTGGGAATGAAAACCTGGAAGCGGTCAGCTTCTTAAAAGAGCTGAATACTATTTTACATAAAGAACATCCGGGCTGCCTGATTATGGCTGAAGAGTCTACCTCATGGCCTATGGTATCGCGCCCCGTTTACCTAGGGGGTTTGGGGTTTTCCATGAAGTGGAATACGGGGTGGATGAACGATAGCCTCGATTATTTTTCAAAAGAGACTGTTTATCGTAAATACCATCATGACCAGCTTACCTTTGGATTACTCTACGCCTTTACGGAAAATTTTATATTGCCCTTATCCCATGATGAGGTGGTTCATGGTAAACGCTCGTTAGTTAATAAAATGCCCGGAGATGAATGGCAACGTTTTGCAAATTTACGTTTATTGTTTCTTTATCTTTATACGCAACCGGGTAAAAAACTGGTGTTTATGGGCGGGGAATTCGGCCAAGAAAACGAATGGAATCACCACAAAGCTTTGGATTGGCATTTGCTCGATAAGGGTTTTAACCGAGGCGCACAGCTTTTGGTAAAGGATCTAAATCATCTTTATATCGCCGAACCAGCCTTGCATTATTTTGATTTTAATGGCTCGGGTTTTCAATGGATTGATTGCCATGATAGTTCGCAATCAGTCCTTTCTTACCTGCGAAAAAGTGAGCAGGGGGAATTTATTGTGGTGTTGAATTTTACGCCAGAAGTGCGTGAAAATTACCGTATAGGTGTTCCGAATGCGGGTGTTTATGAAGAAGTGATTAATAGCGACTCACGCTATTATCATGGCAGTAATGTTAGCAACGGTTGCCGAATTTTAAGTGAAGATGTAAAAACAATGGGGTTTTCTCAATCCATTACATTAACATTGCCACCTTTGGCCGGTTTGATAATAAAACGTTGTGGTTTAGTATAAAGCCGTAGATTACGAGTTAGTGTGTTTTTAATGGACGCAAGTGGAATAACGACTAGGGAGAAAGGTATGTCGAAAATTTTATTTATTACCAGTGAATGCTGGCCACTGATAAAAACTGGGGGTTTGGCAGATGTTTCCTCTAGCTTACCTGTCGCCTTGCAACAACTAGGTGAGGATGTCATTACTCTTTTACCCGCTTATCAGGGAGTTAAGCAGCACCTCAAATCTCTGGAGCATATCGCAACGATAGATAATGATTTTTTTGAGGAGGAAGTGAAGCTACTGTCTGGAACAGTTTCTTCAACAGGTCAGCACTTGTGGTTATTGGACGCACCCTCACTGTTTGATAGAGATGGCGGGCCATATCAGGATCAAAACAAACAGGATTGGCAGGATAATGCCTATCGGTATTCCATACTTTGTCGTGTTGCATGTGAAATTGCAATGGGAAGAGCTGTGCCAAGTTGGAAGCCTGATGTGGTGCATTGTAATGATTGGCAAACAGGGCTGGTTCCGGCCTTGTTATCGTTAGAAAAAGATTCGCCAGCAACTATTTTTACGATTCATAATATTGCCTACCAGGGTATATATATGCGTCATATTTTCGACAACCTAAAACTGCCTGACTCCTGGTGGCATCATGAGACGCTAGAGTTTCATGGAAATTTTTCCTTTCTTAAAGGCGGGCTTATTTTTGCCGATCGCATCACAACGGTAAGCCCCAGTTATGCCGAAGAAATAAAAACCAGCGACAAAGGCTGCGGCATGGATGGTTTGTTACGTCATAAAGCATCTGTTTTAAATGGAATTTTGAATGGTGTTGATTATAGTTCGTGGGATCCATCAATCGACACGTATATAAAATACCCTTACAGCGAGAAAACATTAAAAAATAAACGTAAAAATAAGCAAGCGCTGCAAAAAGAACTTCGCTTGAAGGGAGATAAAAAACTCCCTGTTATCGGTATCGTTAGTCGCTTTGCTCACCAAAAAGGAATTGATTTGGTGATTGAGCAAATACACCGTTTTATTCAGCAACCGGTACAGTGGGCAATTCTAGGCAGTGGAGATCAAGCCATAGAGGAAAGCCTTGAAGCCTTGGCTAAGGAGTTCCCTGATAAGGTTGGGGTGAAAATTGGATATGATGAAGGTTTGGCACATCGTATTGAAGCAGGGGCGGATATTTTTCTTATGCCGTCGCGCTACGAACCTTGCGGCCTGAATCAAATGTACAGTTTACGTTATGGTACCGTTCCGGTAGTCACTAAAACCGGAGGGCTTGCTGATACAGTGCTTGATGCCGATGACGAAAGCGGGGGCACAGGTTTTTTAGTGGCGCAGCCCAATGTGGATGAAGTGGAAAAAGGGTTAAAGCGAGCATTGTCTGCCTATAAAAACAAAGCGCAGTGGTTAAAACTGCGTCGTAGAGGTATGGCGCAAGACTTTAGTTGGCAAGAGAGTGCTACCGCCTATTTGCACCTATACGAAGATGCAATGTTAGAGAAAGGCGGGCAGGGTAATGCTCAAATAATAGCAGGGGATATAGCGATTAAAGAGGGGACGGTGCGTATTAAAAAACGTCGAATTCCGGTAGTGAGTTAACAGGCAACCTTCGTGGTAATAAGCTCCTCAACTTGATTCCAGTATTGATCGCGCAAGGTACGCCACTCCATTATAAACCAGGGTGTAAACTGCTCGGGTTTATTTTTTATTTGAATGTCCAGTTCTTCAACTTCAATATAGCGAAGTTCTGACACCTCATCGGGGCAGGCTTTTGCTTTATCGTCGGTGATTCCCACCAGCACAGAGCAGAACTCACGCTCAGCGCCAACATTTTCATATCGGGCAAAATATTGAAACTCGTACACGGGGTAAAGGGCGCTTCTAAGCCCTAGCTCTTCCGTTATCCTGCGCTGAGCAGCTGCGAGAATATTTTCATCTCGACGAGGGTGGCTGCAACAGCTGTTTGACCAATAATTGGGCCAGAGCATTTTGTTGTGACTGCGTTTCTGTAGAAGCAACTCCCCACGGCTATTGAACAATAGAACGGAAAACGCACGGTGTAATAGCCCTTCATTTTGATGACAGGTGAGTTTTTCACTATAGCCGATACACGCATTGTTGGAATCGACTAGAATAAGTTGGTTTTTAGTGGCGGGCGCAGGTTTCATTTGAGGACTACTTTCATAAGGCGAGGTTTCATAAGGTGACGTTTCATAAGACTAAATTGTATAAGACTAAGTTTTCTAAGGTTAAGCTGCCTAGGTTTTTAAGCAGGATTTAGTATGATAATTCGCCGATTATAGTTTAGAAACCTTGTCGTATAAACACATGTTTTGTGAGCAAGTACACTTTTTAATAAAAAAAACGTAACGACTCAGCGAACTCTGTAACTGTTCAGGTTTGAGCGTGAGCTGAGTCGTTACAAAAAAATAAGAGGGAAAAATGAGTTTATCCAGTTTTAATCAGGGTGTTATCGACTTCATTCAGCAATCACCAACGCCATTCCATGCGACTCAAACTATGGCAAGCATGTTAAGCGAGGCTGGGTTTGTTGCCTTGGATGAGAGCGCTTCTTGGTCACTGGTCAGCGGTGGACGATATTTTGTCTGTCGAAACGATAGCTCGATTATTGCGTTCAAACTGGGTAAGGCTGCTTTGCCAGAAGCGGGTTTTTCCATGGTGGGAGCGCATACTGATAGCCCTTGTTTAAAGGTGAAGCCCGAGCCGACAATCACGTCAAAGGGGTATTTGCAGCTGGGTGTTGAAGTGTATGGCGGTGCCTTGCTAAACCCCTGGTTTGATAGGGATCTCTCGTTAGCGGGGCGGGTGTCGTACCGCACTGAAAATGGCGTCTTAAAAAGTGCGCTTGTTAACTTTGAAAAACCGATTGCGGTAATACCCAGCTTAGCGATTCACTTGGATCGCAACGCCAATAAAGACCGCACAATCAATCCGCAAAAAGACATTCCCCCCGTTCTTGCGCTGGTTGAAGATGAACAGTTTGATTTGAATGTGCTGTTAAAAGAACAAATGGCAAACCAAGGCCATCGTGATGTGGATGTGGTTCTTGCTCACGAGTTATTTTTTTATGATACCCAAGCACCTCGAAAAATCGGCCTGAAAGACGAGTTTATCGCAGCGGCGCGGCTTGATAACCTGCTCAGCTGTTATATCGGATTACAGGCACTCCTCAATGCCGAGGGCGATAAGCCGGCGCTATTAGTCTGTAATGATCACGAGGAAGTTGGCAGTACGTCAGCCTGTGGTGCTCAAGGGCCTTTTTTAATGTCTGTATTAGAGCGCTTGTGCCCGCATCCAGAAGATCGTTTGCGTTGTATTCAGGCTTCGGTGTTCGTATCTGCCGATAATGCCCACGGCGTTCACCCCAATTTTGCAGATAAACATGATGGAAACCACGGCCCAATTTTAAATCAAGGGCCGGTAGTAAAAATCAACGCCAACCAGCGTTATGCCTCGAACAGTGAAACCGTTGCTCTATTTCGTCATATTGCAGAGCAAGAAAATGTGCCTCTACAATCTTTTGTAGTGCGAACAGATTTGGGTTGCGGCAGTACCATTGGCCCTATTACCGCTGCGGGGCTGGGCATTAAAACGATCGATGTGGGCGTCCCGACGTTTGGTATGCATTCTATTAGAGAGCTGGCGGGGTCAAAAGATGGGTACTCTTTGTATCAAATATTAAAATCTCTGTATTCCAAGGGCTGTGCGTAAGGGCTTCTTCCACGCCTGACTTTGGTAGGCTTTAAATGTAAAAATGAGCGTTTAATACGGTTAATCAGATCGATGAGCAAAACCTAGATGCGGCTATTGCTTTAATGGAATCACAGGCTTCAATATTTGCTATAAAGTTTATTCCTGATTCAAGGAGTAGAACTGAATATATGTTAAAGACTAAAACTGCGTCGAAAGAGATCATAGATTTAGTTAGGTCTGGCAAATTAACCTCAGAGGCCGGAGCAAAAAAAGCAGCATCCATTAGAAACACCATAATGGATGCAACGAGAGGTAAGCTCTCAAATATTGGTAAATCGTGGTCTCAAAACCTAAAAGTAAAAGGGAAAGCGTTACCTCAATTAGAAACTATCTATGCAAAAAACTGTTCAATGAGAGTTTTGGGCTTTTATCAATAGATAAAAAAAATAGAGTATGGAAAGAAATAGTAACTTCATCTGG
>JAESUE010000261.1 GCA_016763235.1 Pseudomonadales bacterium | reverse complement strand
GAACCATGTAGCTGTTCAGATTGCGTTCAAATTTGAGCAGAACAAGGCAAGAAATGTGAGTTTATAAGTATAAATAATCATTTCTTAACGCCGTTATGCGCGAATTTGAACGTGAGCTGAATAGTTACATTTATTTATCATCAAAGAACAACGTAACTCCCACGTTTTAACGCAACGCCCTGCAAGGGTTCTTTTGCTATTATAATCATCGCCAGACAGCTTGTTTGCTTTTATCCAATAGCCTGTACCCACTGTATAACGCTCTTAGCCTGAGAAAAGCGCGATAGAACATTTATTAGCCGGATAATTGTTGATATAATAACCAACATCCCCCACCTCCGTTGCATGAGGGCTTTAATACTCCTTTTCTGCCCGAGGTTAGCCATGAATATTGCGTTACTACCCATCACTATGAAAACCCCATCACAACAATATTCAATAAACAGCTGTAACATGCGCCTATTAAATGCTGCCTTCTTGTGAATAATTGGCATTTCAACAAAACTGCTTTTTTATATTTTGCAGAATCGTATAATAAAAATCAAAAAGGAATTAACCCATGTCGAAAGTAATGTTTTTTAACCTGCCCGGAGCCAGCGGGCATATAAACCCAACGGTAGGCTTAGTTGCTGAACTTATCGCAAAGGGCGAAGAGGTTATCTACTACGCAGGGGAAGATTCAAGGGCCAAGTTTACCGCCCTAGGCGCAGAATTCAGAACTTATGAGCAATGGTTTCAGTATCATCACAACCCAGAGGTAGGGAAAGACCTACTTTCCTTAGCTGTCGCTGAGTTGAATATGATGGACGCCTGTATTGATGACCTGATAGAACTGGCCCGCAAAGAAGATATAGATTACATCATCTATGACGCCTGTTGCATCTGGGGAAAATATGTTGCCGAATCACTGAGAATACCTGGGGTAAACTCTCTAACCACTATTGTAAGCTCACCATGGATACCTTTTTCTGATTTAAACATGGGGTTACAGGTTGCTAAAATTCTTACCGTTGGTGCCCCTCGCATCATCCCCCGATTCAGAAAATTACTAATCGATATACTTGTCCGCTCCAACGTTCAATATAAAGGCATTTTTTACCACGTATTCGACATATTTGCCTGTGTTGGTGATTTAAATATTGTGTTTAATACCCCAGAGTACCAACCATTCGTTGACAAGCTAGATGGAAACTTTCATTTTGTTGGCGCCTCTATTCCCGAGCGCCGCGACGAGATCAGCGAAGAATTCCAGAATATTGGCAAGAAGCCTTTGGTATACGTTTCCCTGGGAACCCTCCATAACAACAGCTTGGCATTTTTCAAAAACTGTATCGAGGCTCTGAAGGACACTGATTACGACGTCATTATGTCTATTGGTAAAACAGTAAAAATAGAAGACCTTGGCACCCTGCCGGAAAATATCAAAGCATACTCGTTTGTACCACAGTTACACATTCTTAAGCATACTAGTGCCTTCGTAACACACGGCGGCATGAATAGCCTTAATGAGGGCCTTTATTTTGGAGTACCCGTCGTCGTTTGCCCTCAACAGTTTGAGCAAGCCTTCAATGGCCGACGACTTCAAAAAATGGGAGTCGCTAAAACCTTGGGCGCAGCAATCCCCAGCGCCACCAAAATCCGGAGCGGTGTTCAGGCAGTCATTAATGACCCACTAATGAAAGAACGAACTAAAGCTTATGGCAAGGTTCTAAAAGCGGCAGGTGGATACCTGCGTGCAGCCGAAATCATCATCGATTACACACGCAAAAATAAAAAACCAGAAGAAGCTGTAGCAAAAAAAGCCAAGGCATTGGGATAGCTGCTGAAAATTAAGAAGGAACGGCTTGAGGCTTGCCCCTTCGTGTTAAAATAAAAAAGCAGGCCACGTGCCTGCTTTTTTATTTGCTGCTTTCTGTGTAACTGTTCAACAAACGCCATAACGATTCAACAGGTTGAAACCGTGCCTTCCAAACCGAGCAATAAAAGTCTATGTATCATTGCACAAGGTAATGATATGCGTGGTGACGATGCGCTAGGGCCGATGCTAATAGAACGATTACAACAGCTCCCACCAACCTCAAGCATTAACTACCAATGGGACTTTCAGTTCTGCCTTGAACATGCGCTTGCTTTCAGTAACTACGATTGTGTACTGCTTGTTGATGCAAGTACTAAGATAGAAGAACCGTTTTGCATATCCAGCGTTTCACCTAGCCTAGAACAGGCCGCTATCACCCATTCCTTAAACCCATCCACCCTTTATAACGTATTTATGACTCATGTACTTGAAAATGGAAACCCCCTACCACTGGTTTTACAGCTTGAAATAAAAGCGTATCAATTTGATCTTGGGGCTAGAATCAGCCTGCAAGCACAAGAAAACTTAGAACAAGCTTGGAACCACCTTCAGAATATTCTTTTACAATACCGCTTTTTTATAGCGTTCCAAAACGCCACAGGGGGCTTAAACTAAGGCAATAAAACTATGTACTTTTGAGAAGACGAATACCTGGTGGCAAAGCATCTCCCCAGATCTTTTTCTCATCGATTGCATCCAGCTCAACAACGCCCTCAACCATATTAATCCAGCTCTTTGGGCTGCGCTGGGCTGTAAGCTTCTCAATCACCTGTTGCCGAAGAGTATCACTAATATCACGACTCCGATCACCACTTTTACGCGCTAACGTTGTGGCCGCCAAGGCTGCCTGGCTAACCTTTTTCCAGTCCAATGCTATTACTCTTTCCAACCACTCTTCTGCAGTAGCAAGAGGGACTACAATATGACCGCTGCCATACATGGGCACCCTCGCACCTAAACGCCCAAGTGCCCACCAGAGTTGCGTACTTTCGCCGGATTTGTCCAAGCGTTGAAGCAGGTACTCTCCCATAAGAAGTTTTCTTTCCGTCGAAATATTTTCCAGGCTAGCGGCAAGGCGTAACAAATCATCAAAAGCCAAATAGCCTTTTCGTTTTAATTCGGCAAGGTGTGCCTTTGGTTTTTCCGGCAGTGGCTGCAGGTAGGGAACAATATCATCAAATATCATTTCCTGTGTTTCAGTGTTTAATCCCCCTGAGATTCTGCGCCAAAAATTCCACCAATCTGCCCAAACTGCTGTTTCATTTCGATACTGTAAGCCTTCAGAATAGAGCCCCTTAATCTGCTCTATTCGCCATTCATCAATGGGGAAACCCAAGCCGGGACGTAGCGTAAAACCCGCATGATTGTACCAAATCCGTTCGTGGTCGGCACTACGGCGCCTTTTTTTAACCCCCACTAGAAGGGGTGCGAAAAGATCCCTAAGCAAAGGTGAATCCCATTGGTCCCTCGCCCCAAGCAGGCGATCCAATTCATTACGTAGTTTTTTAACTGCTTTGGGGTCGGCATTTTTTGTGCGACCGCCATAGACGGCATCAATCATCTTGCGCGCTTGTTCTAGCTTAGGGTGTGCACTGTAATCTCTAGGGGCGCTATCCTTATCGCGCCGCAAATCAAACTCCAGTGTCCACCGACGGTTTGCATCCTCTGTAGAAATATTTTGAATCTCAAGCGTACCCACATCGGTTAATGTCGCTGCGACCTGTACTTCTACTTCATCACCTTTCATCTTTCCACGCCGTTTTAGCACTGTCGCCAAGGGTGGGAGAATGGGAAAACCTTCCTCACTGAGCTTAATCAACTGCCCTGGATCGAAAGATTCATCGAGGGTGGAAGAGGCAATTTCGAACTGTACTGGCGCTCCAATTCGAAGTAGAAATTGATGCTCAGCTAAGAGCACCTGATTATTTTCTTCCGTGGCTTTTGGTAAAATACAAACGCCCTGTTGCTTTTGTTTATCTAGCACGAGGAAGTAACTGCGTGCCGAGCCACCTCCTATTTTACGTTGCTCGCCTCTTTGCGCCAAACCAGAAGCCACTGCACCATAAGCAACAGCCAAGTCAGGTTGATTATTCTCCAATAGACTAACATCGGCGCCACGCCATTCCTGTAACTGCTCGATAATCCGCTTGGTCAACATTTCACTATTGAACATGCCACCGTTTAACAACAGCGTATCAGGGATGGCTGGCTTACCGTTTTCCAAACCCAGCGCTTCCGCACAGGCCCGCTGGTAATGCATAAGAAACGCCGCAATGTGACGAGTAATCCCAGCATCTGCTGCATAAGGCAAACCAAATTCCACCAAGGCACTCCGTTTCACCTTGGGCTTATCCTTTAGCGCTACTTTTGGAAAAAAACCATCTATCGCTAATTGATGAACTTCTTCCGCGCTAAATTCTGTTGTTTTTGAACCGCCAATCAAGCGCGACCCTGCTCCAAGTAAGGTCACGGCGGCTTTTTCCAAGCCGTCACCGGCCAATAGACGTTCTTTCGCAATACGACACTGTTGCAATAACTGGGCAAAGGAGGAAGAACTTAGCTTTTTCTCGGGAGAAGACAGACGTTTTTCAGCGATATGCGCAAGGGCCAAGTCAATATTATCCCCCCCTAGCATCAGGTGATCCCCTACTCCGATTCGAGTAAGGCGGGGAACTGAAGCCTCTTCGTGGGAGATCTTAATCAACGTAAGATCAGTCGTTCCACCACCCACATCACAGACCAGCATTAGTTTAGAGTTACCTAACTGTTGCTCCAGTGCTGAATCGTTTCTAAACAACCAATCGTAACAAACCGCCTGAGGTTCTTCCAAAAGCCGAACATGAGAGAGTTGGGCGAGCCGCGCTGCTTTTACCGTCAACGCTCTTGCAGTTTCATCAAAGGAAGCGGGAACGGTAAGCACCACATCCTGTTCCTGCAGGAGAAACTCAGGGTGTTGATGATTCCAAGCATCCCTTACATAGGAAAGATAACTCCCACTGGCTTCAATGGGGGACACCTTTTTAACGCCTTCCGCCGCCCCCCAAGGAAGAATATCAGCGGCACGATCCACGCCTTCATGGGAGAGCCAGCTTTTGGCGCTCACTACGGCCCGGCCTTCCACTTTGCTGCTCAGTTCACGCGCGAGCTCACCAAAAACAGGGGCGACGACATTATCGCTAACGCCTAGGGTCAAGGGTACTTGAGTCCATGGCAACACTAACTGAGTTTCTGGAAGCTCTCCCTCTGCCGGGTGGTATCGCAATGAGGGCAACAGAGGCAGAGCCTTTAGTTCACCCGGAGCAATCAGTTGTTCAATTTCAAATATTTCAAGCCGATGGGGCCGAATCTCCGTATCCACGAAAGCGACCACGGTGTGAGTAGTGCCCAAATCAATGCCAACAATGTATCGCGATTTGGCAGTTGTCATCATTTACCTCTAATTAGCAGGAAAGTTCAAAGCAGCATATTTCTTCATAGGAAGTTGCGAGAATTAAGCTTCAACCAATGCCTCTTCACGCACACTGAACTCCACTTTCCATCGTTTTCCACTTTCTGGAGAGACGGCCTCTAGCCTTAAAGTTCCCACCTCTGTGACGCCCGCTTGAAGATGAACCGCTACCACCTCTCCCGGTTTTTTCCCTTCCGCAGATAGGTTAACTGAAATATCTTCAAGCTCGTCTAACTCACCTTCTTGCCAATCGTCAAGGAGCTGCCCAACGGTATCATTTTTTCTATGGGAGGAACTGTAAAAGCGAAAGCAGGCCTGCTCACCCACTACTAAGCCGAATTCTTCTTCGGGGAGATCGGCCTTACTGCCCTCTTCCATTCCATAGGGCGCGATACAATAGGCCTGCATAGGAGGTTCAAAACCGGGTACAGCAGGCATGGCGCTTTCGATACCCACATAATAGCTGCGCGCAGTACCACCTCGTATTTTTACGCCATTGCCATTTCGAACGTGGCTGTAGTAGGCAGCACCACTAGCAACAGCGTGATCCAAGTCCACATCTTGCAAGACCTTTAGTTGACAAGTGCCCGACTCAGCACCGTCATTTCCAGCACCTAGCCATTGTTTAAGATTATCAAGCAGCCTGCTGGATAGCTGCTCAGACTTAAATACGCCACCGTTAAATAACAAAACAGTGGGCCGCACAAAACTTCCGTCTGATAATGAGGACAGTTGCTGACTGGACAAAAATCCAGCCAAGTGACGACTAATAGCGGGATCCTGGGCAAAAGGCAGGCTCTTTTTGGTTAACGCAGCACGCCTTCGTTTGATCGGCTGGGCAGTCACCTCCACCTTAGGAAAAAAGCCTTCAACCAGGGTATTTAAGACCTCTTCACGCGTCAACTCAGTACGCAGAGAACCGCCCATCAAGCTAGAGCCTCGGCTAGGTACAACGATTGGGACACAAGAAAGGCTTGCATCAAGCAAAAGGTTTTCTTTTGCATGCCGACAGCCATGCGTAAGCCCTTGTAGCTGCCAGGTTTCGATTTTTTTACCTTCTTTTTCCAGCTTACTTTTAACGATGTAAGCCAGCGTAAGGTCCATATTATCGCCGCCGAGAAGAATATGCTCGCCCACTGCTGAGCGCTCAAGTGTCAACTCACCCGCGTTTTCTGTTACTGCGATAAGAGAGAGGTCTGTGGTGCCACCACCAACATCTACCACTAAAATAGTGTCACCGACTTTAAGCTGTTTTCGCCAGCTTTCTCCCTGCTTATGCAACCAACCATAAAGGGCGGCTTGGGGCTCTTCCAATAAAACCGCATTGTGCAAACCAATACTATGAGCAGCCTCAATACTGAGCTCTCTCGCTAATGGATCGAAGGAGGCGGGAACAGTGATGGTAAGCAGTTGCTGATCAATGGGAGACTCAGGAAATCTTGCTTCCCATGCGGCAGTCAGATGAGCAAGATAGTGCTGCGTGGCAGTAAAGGGGGAGATTTTCTCCACCCCTTCTGGAGCATCCAGTGGAAGAAAGTTTTCCTTACAATCAACACCAGCATGCCCTAGCCAACTTTTAGCACTGGAGACCAAGCGAATAGGTGACTTGCTCCCATGTTGGCGGGCAAACTCTCCGCTAATGGCCTTATTCAAAGAATTAGTTTCTTGCTGCCCCCATGGCAAACGCAATTCGCTATCATTAAACTCCTCTTGATGAGGTAGATATAAAAAAGAGGGCAACTGTGAAAACTCACTAACGATACCCGGATCCTTTATCTGAGGAATAGGGAGCATTTTCAGCTCTCCACCTTCCAGCGGCATATACGCGAGAACACAATGTGTCGTGCCAAGGTCAATACCAATAGCGTAGGCCTTGGCTTCTTTATTCACGTTACCGTCTTTTCCAGCAGCGGAATAGTCACGTCCATTTTGAGAGGCGTCACCTTTATTTTTAGAGGCGTCACCTTTATTTTTAGAGGCGTCACCTTTATTTTTAGAGGCATCACCTTTATTTTGATGACCATCGACTAAATACTCATCAGGCTTAACAGTAACCACCTGCGTAGCAGTTCGCTCCGCTGTTCGTTTCTCTTCAACAGCTTGCTGAGGTTTCTCAGAGCTATCGGCATTATTTTTGGATGAGCGTCCTTTGGTAAAACGACTAAACATGATTAAATCTCCAGCTCAGCAGGCGCAACAATGTTTAGTTCATGCTCGGGACTCACTTTGGGTAGCGTAACGTCGCTTACCCGCCAACCACGGTGAATTAACTGCCCTGTAAAAGGGGCTTCACCGACAACATTGCCGCTTAGGCGCACTTCTTGGTTATTAAAACCCGCTTCCAAAGTAAGCCGCACACCCTCTTCTTCGGTGCGAATAGGGTTGATTTTAAAATTTTCACGCAGCACTTTTCTAGCGCCATCATGCACAACTCTGGCCGCAGCCCCCACCTCTGCATCGCTAAAAGTTTGCGCATCTTCTTCAAGGAAATCGATCAAACGTGCTTCTTGCTGTAGTAACGCGAGCAATTGAAGAGCAGAATCGGCAGAGGCTTCTTTAAACTCTGGTGGTTTTTCCTGAACAGGTGTTTGCGGGAGAGCACCTGCCTCCTCTTCGGCCTCTTGCTTAGATACGCCATTTTTTTTCACAAACAGGATAATAACAAGAAGAAAAAGCAGCACACTCAGGCCAGATAAGCCGTAATGTAAAACGTCTAAATTTAAAAGTATTGATTTAATATCAGTATTCATGCGCACCCTCGTGTGTAACTCCGCCCATCGGTTTTAATTTCCGCTGGTTCTATTGGCGCGTAATTATGGCAGCACCCACGGCACAATCAAGAGCAGACCCCATGACAGGGGTGAATGGTCGAAAAAAGCGGAAAATATCCTTCTGCACATAAATAAAAAGGGAGGCAATAGCCTCCCTTTTTAACGAAACAACATCGCGGTTTTCAGTATCCGCTGACCTCCACCTTTAGTCTGCAGCGATAACTGGCAAAGACATTGGGCTCAAAGTGATGGTTGCTGGGTTTTTGATTTCCCAAATAGCGTCTTCGGCATTGTTCCCCTTCCACAAATGATCATCAAAGAAGAGGTTTACACCCACAACAATATCCTGGCCATTGGGAATATCTGAAACGTAGTAGCCCACCTGAGGGTGACCACCTTCGTAGCGCTCAGGCGCGTCTTCATCAGCACCTCTTCCTGCGTCCTCATACTGGAAGTTAAGGGTAGGCTTAAAACTTTCAGAACCCTGAAAAAAAGCGACAATATCATAACCATTCCCTGTTGAACCCGCTAACCAGTCATCTTCCAGGGTAACACGATGGTCTTCTGGGTTAGAACCTCCTCCACCGGCTATGATAGGCTCTTCGGGCCCTAAAGCTGTGCGTACTTTGGCTCCCTCAAGCTTATTAAAGTCCAAAGCTATACCGATAGTGAGATCACTCAATAATGCAGCCGCTTTAGGGATTGTGGCATAAACGGGAAACTGCACTGACTGATTGCTAATAGTGATAGAGGCACCGCCTTCACCCAAGGTCACACCAAGGATGGCGATAGAGGCATCTACCTCAATAATGCTTCTAACTGGGCCATTTTTAACGGCAACGACATGGTTTGGAATCAGGTCATTATTAATGGTCGCTTTTATAAACCCTACCCGCGCCTTAATGCGAATCTTCATGGTATCAATAAGGCTATAGCCTGGCTTATAGTCTTTATAGATCAGATCAGACCAGCTCAGCAGGTTGTCAGGGTCAATATCAAGAGTGTATTTCTCAGTCTCAACTTTGCCGGTTTCTTTATCATAATACGTGTAATGATGATCTGATCGCTTCGCATTACCTTTAATAAGGTAAGCAAAACCAGATACACCTGCGGACGAATCCTCTACTCGAATTTCTGACAATACCTCACCGGATACTACGCTTAACTGTTCAGCCGTTGCTTGTGGGCCCGTATCCGTAAACATAAAGACCAGTTCATCTTGCTCATCGAGCACATTCTCTGTTCCATCAATAGTTAACTTACCACCAGGAACAAAAAGAAAACCCTTGCTATTACGCTCATCAAATTGGAACGGTATCGGAGCAATAACTCCATCAACAACAGCCATTACTGAGTAATTTTTAAACTCTTTTCCAAGCACATCCTTTAAAGACTGGCCAGATACGACACTCACCTCCATTTCTCGCGATCCCGTCAGCTCTCCGCCTTGAGGAAGTGCGTACGAGCTAGAAATAAATGATACCGCCATTGCAGAAACCAAGACGGCAGACACAGTGCTCAACTTAACTGATAATGCCATGTAAAAACCCCTTTTATTATTTATTTAACTAACCGCTTCCTTACGACATTCAAACACAACGGCGTGGCTATTTTCACCAAGGAGTTAGCGACATTACTTACAATAAGAGGCGTGTCATCACACATAACTTTCATATTTTCATATTTTCATATTTTCATATTTTCATATTTTCATATTTTCATATTTTCATAACAAATTTATATGCCTGGATTTGAAACTTACTTTGCTGCAAAATTGCGCCACCGGAATATCAACTCAGATCGTAACTACTCAGCGAACTCTGTAGCTGTTCAAATTTGAGCATAATAAGGCGAAAAATGATCATTTATACGTATAAATGATCATTTTTTAACGCTGTTATGCACGAATTTGAGCGCGAGCTGAATAGTTACCTCAGATCAACCCCAGCAGACTGTTAGTTTCGCTCCTCAAGAGGCAAATATGCACGTGTCAGAAAATACCAAGAGCAAGGTTCCACCCAGCTCACAGGCTCCATTTGCATGGCTAATATTAGGTGTTTTCGCCCTTCTAGCAGCCGGAATTTTTTCTATTCTCCTCGTTGCATCAAGAACTCCAGCGATCCAAGAGTTCATCCCTATCATTGATTTCTTTCATGTAGCATTAGTCATACACGTTAATCTCTCCGTACTCATTTGGTTTTTATCATTCACTGCAGTGTTATGGTCTCTGAATTCTAAACCGATTAAAGTTCTGGATTACAGTGCGCTGAGCCTCGCAGGTCTTGGCACACTGGGCATTGTGCTCGGCCCTCTCATCGGGACAGACAAACCGCTTATGAACAACTATATTCCGGTGCTCGAACATGATTGGTTTTACTTTTCGCTCTCACTATTTGGAGCGGGAATTTTACTCAGTGCAATTAAAACTGTGCTCAGCCCAATTTCACCCGTACCTTATTTTGAATCATCACCACTTAATAGATCCGTTTATGCCAGCGCTTGGGTATGTATTGCGGCCTTCCTTGCATTACTGGTTTCCTACCTGAACTTGCCAAAAACCATTTCAAGCGCCAGCTATTTTGAATATCTTTTCTGGGGTGGAGGGCATATTTTGCAGTTTTCACATACCTTACTCGCCCTCGTGGCCTGGGCTTGGCTTTTGAAGATAAGTAGTGGCCAGCGTTTTAATTTTTCAAGCCGCCTGACGCCTCTTTTTATTATTACGATAATGCCAGTTTTATCGGTGCCGCTTATTTATTACCGATACGACGTATTATCTACAGAGCACCATTTAGCCTTTACTGCATTGATGAAACATGGCGGCTTGGCGTCACTACCT
>JAESUE010000260.1 GCA_016763235.1 Pseudomonadales bacterium | reverse complement strand
TGGCGTTGATTTTGTTGCTTGGCAATGTGGTGATTTGACCACCATCTTGCCTCGGCATGGTTCACTCGCACTTGAGATTGATAGAACCTATTAGCCATGCCTTTTCCTTTGCTGGCCTTCAGTTTGCACCCAATAAATATGCTTTTTAATAACGCTAACGCCTCATTAAGCGGAAATTAATGGTTGGCTATAATCGCGTAGCGATGGCCAACTGTTAATTTTCCGTTTAAATGACTTGTTAGCTTTTTGATTCCACGGCAGTTTTTAAACCTTTGAGTGTATTAGGCAACCCTTTCTGAATCCCCTTACCTATCAACCGCCCAAATATTGGAGCTAGAAATCCTGAAAATGAGACTTTATGCACCACTTCGGTTTCATTTTTAGACGAAGATAGTTCATGTTCAAAAGTCATTTTACATAGCGGTAGCTTGCTACTTACAGTGAAAGCTTTATCAGTGATAACACTCGTAAATAATATTTTAGATTCGGGTCCACTTGTAGGCTTTAATTTCCCAACAGCACCGGTTTCAAATTTACCACTGACCGATGAACTTTTAACATCAGGATCCCATGATGACCAAGTGGATACATCTTCATATAATTTGAATACATCTTCCGCAGAAGCATTAATGATTATTCTATTCTCAAATTCCATTCTAACCTCGATTGAAAAGCTAACTTGTCATTAACAGGAATTAATTCCCTGTAATTCTTACCTATATACAGACTATAATTCCCGTTAATTTCATAATCAAGAGCAAACAAGGAATTATTTCGTGCCCTACCAAAGTAAGCATAAGCCAAAACCTCGGTTCGAGCCTCAGTCTGTTCGATTGATGGATCAGGTGAAAGAGGTTCTGCGCTACCACCATTATTCCATCCATACTGAGAAGTCTTATATTCACTGGATTCTCGCTTTTATTCGTTTCCATAATCGGCAACACCCAAAGGATCTAGGCAAGGCGCATATTGACGCTTTTCTATCACATATGGCCATAAACAAGAATTATGCGGCATCAACACAAAACCTTGCACTGAATGCGATTGTATTTCTTTATACGCAGGTGTTGGGCTTGCCTGTGGCGGAAGATTTAGCGCCGGTGCGTTCAAAGAAGCCGGTTCGTTTACCTGTTGTGTTAAGCCAGGGGGAGATTGTTCGGGTTTTGGGTCAAATGAACGGTGTTCACGCCTTGGTGGCAAAATTAATGTACGGCGGTGGCTTACGGGTGATGGAGGCTCTTCGTTTGCGCGTTCACGATATAGACTTCGCTAACGGATATTTAACCATCCGAGACGGAAAAGGAGGAAAAGACAGGGCGACGCTACTCGCACCATCACTTGTAGCAGAATTAAACGTGCATTTAGAACAAACGCGCAGACTGTTTGACAGTGACCTTGCAGAAGGCGTTGCCGGTGTTTATTTACCGAACGCTTTAGCACGCAAATACCCTCATGCCGGAACAAGCTGGGGATGGCAGTATGTATTCCCATCTAAAAGTTTGTCTGTTGACCCACGAAGTGGAAAAACAAGGCGTCATCACTTGAGCGACTCTGGCCTGCAAAAGGCGATTCGAGACGCGAAAAATAAAGCGCATATCGATAAACGCGTCACCTCGCATACCTTGCGGCATTCATTCGCTACCCATTTGCTGGAGTCAGGCACTAATATTCGTGTGGTTCAAAAGCTGTTAGGACATTCTGATGTCAAAACCACTGAAATCTATACGCATGTTCTTCAGCAGAATTTGGATAAGGTCGTAAGCCCCTTAGAAAGGCTGGGCGGCTGAGGCTGTGGGTTTTCATGCGGTTACTATAATGGGGGCTAAACACAGGCGAGAAATTTAAACGGCGTAACAAATACTTACGCGCGGTTTCATTCATACCACAGACCTGGCGGAGATAAGTTCCTAGAGTAGTGCCTCAACATAACAATAATCTGAGGCAGGCCATATGAGAAAACAGTTTCGAACATTTATACTTTTGGCTTGTTTCAGTGGCGCGGCGCTGGCGACTAATCTCTTTGAGCCCCAAGCGCCCCAGCCCTCAATACCCCATATCGATATATGTGATTTTGTCGATCTTGAGAGTTGCAATTAGTTCGTAAGGATTCAATGAGCGGCTACGGCCAGTGAGTCGTTACGACGTAACGACTCAGCTCTCGTTCAAATTCGCGCATCACAGCCTTAAAAAATGATCATTTATGCGTATAAACTCACATTTTTCGCCTTGTTCTACTCAAATCTGAACCGTTACAGCGTTCGCTGAGGTGTTACGTTCAAACAGGCTCAAGCAACCATTAGCGTAGATTCAGACATCAGCACGGCCTTTCCTCCAACCCGAATTGTCAAATCTGGCGAACGACGGTTGTCCATTTCTACGTTAATAATACTTTGCCGTGCTCCCGAGTGCCCTCGTTCTACCGCAAAGACGTGGGTGCCAAGCTGTATATGTGGGTGGGCGCAAAGATAGTTGGCAAAGGCGGGGATGGTGGCACCTACGGGTGGATCTTCATATCCGGCAATATCTGGCCCGAATAAACGGCTGTGGAAGTCTGCGACGGTGGGATCGGTATTATTGGCAAATAGCAGGATATCCTGCGCTAATGAGCTGGGTGCCGATGAGCGGCTCCAAACATCATATTTAAACCTTGCTTCTTGAATTGCTCGATAAGATTTAATGGGCACGATTAAATACGGTGTGCCACAAGACATAATGAGTGGTTCAAAATGATCAAAGCCAATGTCAGCGGGGGTAAGGCTGAGCATCGCGGCGATTTCTTCAATCCTGGGCGTAAAACGGTCGATAGCGGCATGGGTTACCAGTGACTGTTCGATAATGCCCGGCTTGTTGCCATCGCGGGAGACATGCACCTGAACATTCCCATTCGTCCCTTTGAAATACAGGGGAACTGGCTTGTCGCCTAGCTGACAGGCACCTGTTGAGGCCGCAATATGGGCGGCAGCGAGAACGGTATGGGTGGCTGCAGGCACTTCTTTTAATGGTGTGAAGCAGCGCAGGTTAAAATCCCCATCGGCGTCTTTTTCAACAAACACGGTGTT
>JAESUE010000259.1 GCA_016763235.1 Pseudomonadales bacterium | reverse complement strand
TCGTTGGAATACGAATTTTAAACGTTCTAATTCATCAATAGGGACTACATCACGGGCCCCATTTTTAAGTCCTTCTGTTATGGTGTCGGAATCACCGTCATCAGAGAGGATGATGGTTGGAATGTCTTTTTCTTTTGCCTGGATATGCCTCATGGCTGCGTATGCGCCGATATCATCTGTCTCCGGCCTGGCGAGCATAATATCCCACAAGCCGTGACTCAGCGCATCGAGTAAGTCGCCCTCGTCTTCTATAAGGTGCGCGCGTGTGGCATACCCAAAATTTCTGAGCTCGCTAATAAGCCTCTCTGCTTGATCTTTGGAATCATGCAAAATAAGAAGGCGAACTGTATTTGTGGATTTTTTTGTAGACATAAATGCTTGGTATATTAATTCTGTTTTATTCGCGGAATATTGCACGCGTCATGTTGGGTGACTGATAAATCAATCAGGGTGCTCTTGTTTTAACGATAGCATTAATTGGGTATTTTTTTCGATGATGTGCTTATAAAGTTAAAAATTTGTAGGCGGGAAGTAGGTATAGAGTGTTTAAATATTTGAGTGTATTTCACAGCTTGTCCTTGTTGTGTTGATTATTTTTCATACTAACGCAGGAAGCTCTATGAGGTTTTTGTGCAATTCCTTTAGAGCGGCCCTTTAGCCTATTTTTGATCTCAAATTAGCTTCCATACATCGTCGAAATGATCGTTTGCCGCGCCCTTCTTACTCGCGGTGTTATCTTTTTTACTTTCCAATTGTCCCGCTGTTTTTTTATCCTGCTCCAGAAACTCGAATAAAAATTGGCAGAAACCGGATGTGGAGCTAATCCTTTTAGTGAGTTTCGCTTTCGTTTTCTCCTCAAGGTAGGTAAGTAGAATTTTGTCCCCTTCCTGAAAGCAGGTGCTAGGGGTAAGCAGTGTTGCTGCTTGACCAATGGAAGGGATTTCGGGAAGTTGAATGACCCTAATGAAGTCACCTAGAGGGCCTTTTTTGCGTACAACTGAAGCACCACCGGCTTGCCCCTGGGGAGCCAAAAGTTCCACACCTATGCGTGCAGCATTCTCCGAAACCTGATTTATCCAGCGAACAACACCCACTTGCCAGTGATCCTGAGTCTCTTCTTTTATTCCGATAACCTCTCCGTTGCGTAATTGCCCAGTGATTGCTTCTTTCCATTCGAGACAGTAGCCACCAGGGCTGGTATCAATAATGGCGCAGTCGGAGCTGTGAAATGGTTTGGGTCTTTCATTAAGGGTTTTCTCAACCTCTTGTTCAATGTTTTCACTGCTCAGTTCGTCACTTAGATCTGCTTGGTTGGAAGGCTTGAAGGGGGCGGTGTATTTCAGTGACCAGATGTCATCGGAAGATTTTTCTTGAGTTTGGGGTACTGGGGCTAGGGGGTTATGGGAGGGGTTTAAAAAAAGATTTGAATCATTCGGTGCTAAAGGCTCTGGGTGCCCACCATGAACAAACGTACTAAATTCCATTTGATCAGAGATAAAGTAATGGCTGGCACTAAAGCCAATAATAACCTCAACGCTTCCCTGATGAGACGTTCGTGTAAATGTTCGTTGGCTGGATTTACTCCAACTATCGCAGAGGTGTGCGAGTAAATCAGGGGTGATTTTTTCGGGCATTTCTAGCGCTGTATCTTGAGGTGCTTTTCTATATTGCTCTAGATTTTCCACAAGTGTGCCAAAATAGATATTTCGGAGCTGGCTATCTTTATCTGTGGCCAGCCAGTTGTGGTAGGTGGGGGGCGTATCGCTGAGCAAATCGAGATAGTAGAGGCCTGGGGGGTTAGAGTGCCTGTCAATTTTTATCAAATCTGCCCAATAAGACGTGGCGTCGAATAATTCCTTAATCTGAGGTTGTCGTAGTTGATTTGGGCTTGCCGCAGCTAGCATGACGGCTCTTAGGAATTCATGTTTTATTGAACTTTTTTCTTGGCTGTTTTTTGACTGCCGAATTGCTTCGTCGGTAAGCTTGTAATGCTCTGCAATAAAGTAAAATTGATAGATGTCATGCCAGATAGCCCTGGGCGTTAAGCTATAAAGCTGGTAGTTATGTAGAAGACGAAGGGTGGATAGAGTGGTTGCACGATGAAGCGCTATCTTCACATTTTTTTTCGCTGAAAGTGTATCAAGTTCGTTCAGGTTTTCTACTATGACAACTTTATATCCGGTCGTTAATCGCAGCATGAGGGACTGTGTTAATGCAGCCACTTGCGCGGGTTTAGCTGGCAAAATCAATGGTTGATTGAGGTAATGTTTGTTCAAAGAGGGAAGTAGCGTCAAAACTATTGGGCGAACCAGTTCAAGTAATTCAAAGCGATTTTGCGCGGTGGTTTTTAGACGGCTTATTTCATCCAGCGTTTGATAGATGTGTTTTGCGGTTTGACCGACATGGCCTTTTGGTAGTTTGTTTAGCCAGTCTTCAAATTTATTGGCCTTGTTGCTTATGCCAGTCAGTTCGCTCAATGTTCGTTGAGGAATTCGTAAGCTAACACTCGATACAGGCTGCTCGGCAGGATGCACTATGTATTCCCTTTTTTCTGCTGTTGATAAATTGGCAAAGCACGGTGATAGCGGAAGAAATCTTTGTATTAAAGGTTTCTTTTCCGCATTGTGAAGAAAATGTATTTTTCTTCTGAAGTATCACCAGATTTGCGGTAACTATATTGAGTCGAGATACACCGAGGTAGAACATTAAAAAGGCACTTGTCCTCGGATACTGGGTTTTGCGCCAATTTTTACTCGCTCATATAAAGTTATAGCTGAAAATTTGGGTTTAAGCCTGTTTTTGATTTTTCTCCTGCTACTTCTTTAACCAGCTTGGGAACAAGGAAGCCTGGAAGTAATCCGCAAAGCTCTTTGTATAAGGTGTGTAGCTGGGTTTCATTGATATGGAAGTGGGCGGCCCCTTGAACGGGGTCAAGGCTGTGTAAATAGTATGGCAAAGTTTTTGCCTTGAAGAGACGTTCACTGAGGTCTGCAAGCACTTTTGCATCATCATTGATATCTTTTAGCAACACAGATTGATTGAGCATAAGAACTCCAGCATCGTGCATTTTGCATAACGCATGGTGAACCGATGTGTTGATTTCCATTGGGTGGTTGCTGTGAACAACCATGATGGGGGTAAGGCGGGAGCTTGTGATCGTTGCTATAAAAGAAGAGGTGATGCGTTCAGGGAGAAATATAGGCAAGCGGCTATGGAAACGAATGCGTGTAATATGTTTTATTTCAGCGAGCTGTTTAATCCACGCAAGGAGGCGCTCATCACTGTTAAGTAAGGGCTCTCCGCCTGAAAAAATAACTTCATTAATGCTTTCATCTTCTTGAATATAGTGTATTGCCTGCTGTGTTTTCGCTTGAGAAAGAGAGTTTTCATCGTAAGGAAAGTGGCGGCGAAAGCAATAACGGCAATTTCCAGCGCAGCCGCTGTTGGTGAGCAATAGCACTCGTCCATGATATTTATGTAATAGCCCAGGAATCGGGTTCGCTTTTAGATCACCCACAGGGTCTTGTATAAAGCCCTCAACACGTTGAAGTTCGTCACCGATGGGTAGCATTTGCCGTAATAATGGGTCAAAAGGCTTACCTTTTTGCATGCGTTGCGCAAAACTCAGGGGGACTAGACATTTGAACTGTTTTGCAGCTTCTTCGCTTACATCTATGTCTGCAGCGCTAAGTTGTAGATAATCAAGCAGATCTGGTATGCGCGTAAAGGAGCTTGCCAGCATTTTTTGCCAACTGGAGGTCTGCCCTAATGACTCTATTCGCTGTATCATAGACGGTTTTTTAACAAATAATATGGTGATGGACGATGGCGACGTATTCTACCAGTGAATTTAAGTCCGGTCTTAAAATGATGCTTGATGGTGATCCGTGTGCGATTATCGAGAATGAAATGGTTAAGCCTGGTAAAGGGCAGGCTTTCAATCGTGTAAGGCTACGCAATCTGAAAACTGGCAGGGTCTGGGAGCGTACGTTTAAGTCTGGCGAAAGTGTTGAAGCAGCCGATGTGTTGGATGTTGATCTTCAGTATCTGTATAACGACGGTGATTTTTGGCACTTCATGGATAATGATAATTTTGAGCAGTACTCCGCAGATGCCACCGCTATCGGCGATGAGGAGCGTTGGTTGAAGGAAGAAGACATCTGCACTGTTACGCTTTGGAATGGCAGCCCACTTTCTATCACTATTTCTAATTTTGTAGAGCTGAAAGTGACCGATACTGATCCTGGCCTGAAAGGGGATACCGCCCAAGGTGGCATCAAGCCGGCGACACTTTCCACCGGTGCATTGGTGCGCGTCCCACTGTTTATTGAAATTGGTGATGTGCTAAAGATAGATACAAGAAGTGGCGAATACGTTTCCCGAGTTAAAGTATAAGGGTAACTATTCAGCGAGTTCTGTAACTATATAGCGAAGCGATCAGGGGGCCTATTGGTAATCGACAGCTGGCGGCCAAGTGCTGAGATTGAAGAAATTAAGCGCCGGGCCGAAGTGCTCGCCGAGCTGCGGCGTTATTTTTTATCTCAGCATGTGCTGGAAGTTGAAACCCCACTTTTATCCCGTTATACCGTTACAGACCCCTTTGTTGCCCCTATAGAAGCGAGCTGTTCAGCTCGTTACCTCCAAACCTCTCCCGAATATGCCATGAAGCGCCTGTTAGCGGCATATGGTTCAGAGTTGCAGGGGATATATCAAATTTGTAAGGCTTTTCGTGCTGACGACAGTTCCGCTCGCCATAATCCTGAGTTCACCATGCTTGAATGGTATCGGGTGGGATTCTCACTACAAGATTTAATCGATGAGGTTGGGGCTTTGCTTCGGGCAGTCTACTTACAGCAGAATCAAGCTCTCCACATTAGCCAGCGTAGCTATCAGTCCTTATTTGAAGAGTTTTTAGGTGTAAACCCTCACAGAGCAGGGGAGACCAAGTTAAGAGCGCTTGTCAGTTCTTGGTTGCCAGAAGACAGTGCTGAGTTGGATAAAAAAGACTTGTTAGAGTTGCTTTTTAGTTTTGGGGTTGAGCCTCATCTGACGAATTATCAGGCCCTTTTTGTTTATGACTTCCCTGAGTCATTGTCTGCACTCGCGCAACTGAAATGTGATAAAAAACAGGGTATCAAAACAGCTAGCCGCTTTGAATTGTATTTAAGTGGTGTGGAAGTGGCAAATGGCTACCATGAGCTTAGAGACCCTCAGGTGCACTTGTCCCGTTTTTTGGCAGATCAACAGCGGCGTCAGGCTTTGAACTTACCCGCGTATCAAATCGATTCGCGTTTCATGGCTGCAGTGGAAAGTGGTCTTCCTGATACCAGTGGTGTTGCTTTGGGGGTCGACCGTTTGCTTATGGCTTTATCTGGAAAACCGATTTCTGGGGTTGTGATTTTTCCGGCCAACTTGGCATAGATTCTCTTTGTTCTTTCGGTATAAGGCAGTTTCTTGTTGAAAATAGGCTGGCAGCCATCTTCCTAACAGGTGGAGTAAGCAGTCTTTATTCGCTATATCTTTGATTTTATTTGCAATGTTTTTATTCTTAATATTAATTCAGTTTTAATTTGGACAACTTTTTCCATGTCTGTCTATACTCTTTAGGACGAACGAAAATACTCAGAAATGGAAAGCAAGTAGAATTATGGGCATCCCTTTATTAATTTGTGATGATTCGAATATGGCACGTAAGCAGGTGAAGCGCTCACTACCTGAAGGATGGGAAGTGGATGTTACCTTTGCCACCAATGGGCTTGAGGGTATCGATGCGATACGTGGTGGTAAAGGTGAGATGGTTTTTCTTGATTTGACAATGCCTGAGATGGACGGTTATGAAGTTCTTAAGGCGGTTAAAGAGGAAGGACATAAAACCATTGTCATTGTAATTAGTGCCGATATACAGCCAGAGGCAAGAGAGCGGGTGATGGAGCTTGGGGCCTTGGACTTTATTAAGAAGCCTGTCAATCCTGAAAAATTGCAAGGGGTGCTTACAGCATACGGACTATTATGACTTCAGCTCAAGCATTAAGTGAAGACCAGCGGGACTGTTTGCAGGAAATTGTAAACGTCGCGATGGGGCAGGCTGGAGATAGTCTGGCCAGATACCTCGAAACATTTATACATTTATCGGTGCCCAAAATTCGGTTAGTAGACAGCTCTGAGTTTATTCCCGAGTTATCGAAAATGATGGATGGTGCTGATTCTATTTCCGCCGTACGACAAGGTTTTTTTACCGTAAAAGGAAATGCGCAGATACGCGGTGAAGCGATAGTGGTTTTCGGTGATGATAGCTTTCACGAACTTGCTGATTTGCTGGCTTACGAAGAAGGGTTAAACGAGCATGACGAAACAGAGCTTTTGCTCGAAGTCAGTAATGTATTGAGTAGTGCATGTATGACTGGCTTGGCGGAACAAATGGAAGTAGAGCTTGGTTTTTCTGCGCCCTCTATTATTGGTAAGAAAATTGCTGTTGATCAGGTTGTTCAGGTAAAGGATCTGAGTTGGTCACGCGCTCTGTTTGTGGAAATAAAATATACCCTTGAACAGCGGTCTTTCAATTGCACGCTTTTACTTATGATGCCCGGTGAAGCCATCGAGGCTGTTAAAAACACACTAGACTATTTACTGGAAGACTTTTAATCCACCTCTCTTCTTTATAAGAGAGGTATGGTTTGCGTAGGATTTATTTTTTCCTTAATCTCCTTCTATTCTTATTGGATACCCCTTCATACTTATGAGCGAGCTAGATTCCCATGAGTTGCTAGAATTTATTGTTGACCGTGTTAATGTCGGTTTATTTATTGTCGATTCAGAAATGAATGTGGTTTTATGGAATCGATTTATGGAAATAAACAGTCGCGTAACGGGTGATGAGATACTAGGTAAAAATATTTTTGATACCTTTGGCTTTCTGCCTCGAAGATGGTTAGAGAAAAAAATACAAAGCGTTTTTATGATTAAGGGTTTTTCTTTTGTTTCGTGGGAGCAAAGGCCTTATTTGTTTGAGTTTCCCCATAATCGACCCATTACAGGTGGTGTTGAATTTATGTATCAAGATTTAGTCTTGATGCCTGTTAGAGGGGAAAGCGGCGAAGTAGAAAAAGTCTGCATTGCGCTTCATGATGTAACCGATGTCGGTTATTATCAAACGGAATTAAAACGCGCAAATGAAGAGCTTGAAAAACTCAGTCGTATCGATGGCCTTACTCAGCTAGCAAATAGGCGTCACTGGGAAGAGAGGTTGTCCGAAGAATATAGTCGTGCCAAACGTTACGATGAAACAGTTTCACTCATCATGTTTGACTTGGATAAATTCAAGAATATTAATGATACCCATGGCCATCTCGCTGGCGATGAGATATTACGAACAGTCTCTTCGAATGTTAAAGAGATATTGCGAGAAAGCGATGTTGCTGGTCGTTACGGCGGCGAGGAGTTTGGTATTATATTGCCAAATACCGATATCAAAGGGGCCGTAATTGTAGGTGAAAAGCTACGTAAATTAGTTGAAGAAACGAAAGTTATTTTCGAAGGTGTTGATATTCCCTTTGCTATTAGCGGGGGTGTTGTAGAGTTTAACGATTCTCATGCAAGGTATGAGGATCTTATTTCTAATGCGGACGAAGCATTGTATTACTCAAAAGAACATGGCAGAAATCAGTTTAATTCCTTCCCGCTACCTGATTAATTCACAAACCAGTTTTTTTCCCAAGCTAAGAGTACTTTTTCTGGATACCAAGTTTTTCCCCTGCTGCCGTTATATCTAGCCAGCGCCTTTATCAAATCGCCTTTTTCTAACTTCAGGTAATGACTTAAAATATTGCAGCCATAGCGCAAATTTGTCTCGATATCCATTAAGTTGTCGTCGCTACTGCCGATATGCTTTTTCCAAAAGGGCATGACTTGCATAAGACCCTGAGCACCCGCGTGAGACAGTGCAAAATGATTAAAGTGACTTTCCACCTCAATGACTGAAAGCACTAGTTGTGGCGAAAGATTAGAATCGCTTGCATAGGAATGAAGAAGGCTGAGGATTTTTACCCGTGTTTCACCATCTTTAATAAAGCGTTCCAAGCGCTTATTCATTCCTACTAACCACACTTCTGCAGCATAGCGGTCTTTAAAGCTTTGGCTTTTGTGGATCGCCTCTCTTAGATGCTGCAGATCTTTTTCCGGTAGGTGTTCTGTCGTGGCGCTTTGGCAGTGCGCCGACAAGGCAAGGGATAACGTCATTAGAATGGCGGCAAGCAGCGGATGTGGCTTTGCGCGGGGTGTTTTTCGTTTAGTTGTCCGCATGATTTAAGTGGATGCCCAGTGGGTAAATGAACTGGGCACCTTTGTGGCCCTAAGAAGCAGTTGTCTGTAGTTTTTCTAAAATAACTGCGAGGGCATCTCCGCTTGGGATGTCTTCGTTTTCACCGCTGCGCCTATTTACATATTCTAGCATTTCGTTGTCTAGCCCCTTATCACCCACGACGAGTCTATGAGGAATGCCGATAAGTTCTGCATCAGCAAACTTAACGCCAGGGCGTTCTTTTCGATCATCGAATAATACAGCGATACCTTGTTGTGTTAGTGCGGAATATAATTCTTCGCAATACGACTGAACGCGCTGTGATTTATGGTTGTTAATAGCCACAAGTGCAAGTTGGAATGGTGCGATGCTTTGGGGCCAAATAATGCCGCGATCGTCATGATTTTGCTCAATTGCAGCCGCCACGATACGCGTTACACCTATGCCATAGCACCCCATTTCCATAACGGTACTTTTGCCATTTTCATTGAGTACTTTTGCTTGCATGGCTTCGCTGTATTTTGAGCCTAGCTGGAAAATATGTCCTACTTCTATGCCGCGTTTAATTGTAATGTTTCCTTGGCCGTCGGGGCTTGGATCACCGTCGCAAATATCTCGCAAATCAATGATTTCAGTGGCCTGGCTGTCTCTTTCCCAGTTGCAACCGAGGTGGTGGACGCCATCTTTGTTTGCTCCGCAGGCAAAATCACTGAGTGCAGCGGCGGCTCGATCCACGAGTACTGGCATGTTTAAACCAACTGGGCCAATAGAGCCGGGTTTGCATTTCAGGGTCGACTCGATTTGATCTTCACTGGCAAATGTTAGTGGGCTGGCAACAAGGGCGTGCTTTTCAGCTTTGATTTCGTTTAGCTTGTGATCGCCCCGTAGTACTAATGCGACCAGCGGTGTACTTTCTTCAGCACCCTCCACAATAAGAGTTTTGGCTATTTGATTGCTATCAACGTTAAGAAAAGCGCTGACTTCTTCGATAGAGTGTTGGTCGGGTGTTTCGACTTCTGTCAGTGCTTGCGAGGCAGGTTTGTGTCCCTGCGCAGGAGCTAAAGCTTCTGCTAGCTCAACATTCGCTGCATAGTTACTGGTATCACTGAAGGCGATATCATCTTCGCCGGAGTCTGCAAGCACATGAAATTCGTGTGAGGCATAACCACCAATACTGCCAGTATCTGCGATGACTGCACGAAAATTCAGGCCGATACGATCAAAAATGCGACAATAAGTGTCGTACATTTTTTGATAGGTTTCTTCCAGAGATGCCCGGCCCAAATGAAAGGAGTAAGCATCCTTCATGATGAATTCGCGTGAGCGCATTACCCCGAAGCGTGGCCGTATTTCATCGCGGAACTTAGTTTGAATTTGATAAAAATTAGCAGGAAGCTGCTTGTAGCTATGTAATTGGTTGCGCGCCATATCGGTAATGACTTCTTCATGGGTCGGGCCAAGACAAAATGCACGTTTATGCCGATCTGTAATACGTAATAGTTCAGGGCCGTACTGCTGCCAGCGGCCAGACTCTTCCCAAAGCTCAGCGGGTTGTACAACAGGCATCATGACTTCTTGAGCGCCAGCCTGGTTCATCTCATCACGAATGGTCGCCTCAACCTTTTGCAGCACCCTTAAACCAGTGGGGAGCCACGTATAAAGGCCTGAGGCCAGTTTCCTGATCATTCCACTGCGCAGCATGAGTTGATGGCTGATAGTTTCTGCCTCGGCTGGTGCTTCCCGGTGTGTAGATAAAAGGTATTCGCTTGCACGCATAAAAAGAACCTTGTTGGAGATAAAGAGAAATACGGTGGGATGTTAATCAAGCTGAGGGGAAGTTACCAGTGGAACCGGAATAAAAGGAGGGAGTTGTTGGACGGGAAGCTCGTAAACAAGCTTCCCTGAATGGCGACTAAAGAACCATGTCTTTTAGTTTTTTCAGTGGTCGAACCTTTACCATGTTGCGCGCAGGCTTGGCTTTAAACATGGCTTCTTCACCAGTAAAAGGGTTGATGCCTTTGCGTGCTTTGGTGGCTGGTTTACGCACTACAAGCACTTTAAAAAGCCCTGGAAAGGTGAAGTAACCAACGGCACGCTTTTTGATATGACGCTCCATAACGATGCCTAATTCATCAAACACGTTATTGATGTCTTTTTTAGTAAGCCCTGTGTTTTCAGCAATTTCATTGACAATTTGTGTCTTTGTCATTGCATCCTTTAATGCAGTGATCTTACGAACAGGTGCTGTTGCTGCGGTTTTTTTTGCTACGACCATAGGTGAGAATTCCTGTGTTATTAAGCGAATGCTTGGGTTGTTTGCGTTGGTTTTGTGGGGTGATTGTAAGCGTTACCTCTCAAGGTTTGTATTGTTTGTCTTTCCCAGTTAAGTAGTTGTGACGTAATAATGCTCTATTTATAGGTGCTTTCACTGTTTCGGGCAAGTTAGAAACTCACTTTTTAGTAGTTTTTTCCGGGAAATGCGATGATAGAAGTCTAAAACCGCTCGATTGTCTCGAAAAAACACGCAAGCCCAATATTTTCTTCATACTTCCTCGTCTTTGAGTGCTGTTTTCTTCCGTTTCAACCTTCCCTGCAAGAAGGGATGACGCTAAAGGTGAATCGAGGGTATAATTGCAGCCTTTTTGATTGTATTACATGCACATTGATCGGTGCGGTATTAAAAGGTGAGGGTTAAACTATGCCTATTTATGAGTATGAATGTCGTAGTTGCGGGCATAACATGGATAAGCTGCAGAAAATCAACGATGCTCCACTGTTGGATTGTCCTGCATGCAGTAAGCCAGAGCTGATAAAGAAAGTGTCGGCAGCTGGTTTTCGTTTGAAGGGTGGGGGCTGGTACGAGACAGACTTTAAAAGTGGCAATAAGAAAAATATTGCTAAAAGTGATAGCGCCCCTAGCGGCAACTCCTCTAGCAGCGACTAAATTAACTATAACCCCTGTCTTTCCCTAACACACTGAGCTAGAGGTGAAGAGGGTGACCTTCAATCTGAACAGTTACAGAATTCGCTGAGTAGTTACCTGTTTTTATTTCATATTGGCGAGCTGGGGAACCGGTTCGCCTTTGTTTCGTTTGATGGTAAACGTTGCGATTTATTAAAAGATAATTATCCGCGAGAAAACATTAAACGTAACTACTTATTAG
>JAESUE010000258.1 GCA_016763235.1 Pseudomonadales bacterium | reverse complement strand
TCGGGAACCCCTCCCTAGCAAGCAGCTATCGCCGCAAGCATTTAAAACCGTTCGTGTATCGAGCTATAAAATATGGAGCTGGCGATAGGAGTCGAACCTACGACCTGCTGATTACAAATCAGCTGCTCTACCAACTGAGCTACGCCAGCGTAAACGCTTTAGTTACAGCTCTCTTGTCACGAGGGGCCGAATTTTAATTAAAATCGGAACGGAACGCAATCGCTTAAATGACTAATTTCCATATTTTTTCTCAATCAACAGCATACAGAAGAAAAATATGCCGATTCAAAGCAAAGAAAAGCCGAACTTATGCTTAATTACTAAGGGTGACGCCCCTCTGAAACTAAGCGGAGCGCTTTCTTCCCTTGGGTAGCCTCCAATGGTACATCACCTTGAACAACGCCCCCAGGTTTAGTGTCGACAAACTGACCCCATGAGAAATAAAGCACATTTAGCATTACCAAGCATATAAAAATCCATTTCATTTGACGCAAGCCCCACCTCAATCATTTATACGTTTAGTGTAGCCGAGCAAAGAATTCCTTCTAGCACTAATTCTGGAATAAGCTCATCATAATGTAGGTATTTCGCAATAACGGATGCATCCCCACCTGTCAGAAAAAGAGCTACGCCACCTTCCTCAACCTTAAAATCCCGCATTGCACGCTCGATGCTTGCAACAGAAGAAAATAGCGCCCCGTGGCACACCGCTTCTTCCGTTGAGCACCCCCATGCTAACTTATGGCAATGTTCTTCAGCGCCCAACTTGATCTCCTTTGTCCCTTGAAGAAGGCTCTTCTTCGACATAGCTAAACCCGGCAATATAAAACCACCTTTATGGTCTCCTTTTGCCGTCACCATATCTATTGTTATGGTAGTCCCACAATCCACTACACACACCGCGCCTTGGGCTCGTTGGCATGCCGCAACTATCGCCATCCAACGGTCAACACCCAGGCGAACAGGGCTCCTGTACCCATTACGCACACCCGCAGCCAGGGATGCGGCTTGATGAAACACAGGATCCACTCCCGCCTTTTTTAAAACTGCTTCGGCTATCACGCTCTCATTACTCGAGCCCACCACGCTGGCAATATGAACATTATTAACAGCGCTCGGTATATCTAGACTGGCAATCACTGACACCCAGTCACCGCAATGACTTACGCTGGAAAATATCTCCACTTTATTGTTTTCAGACAGTGCCGCCTTGAGTCGTGTATTACCGATATCCAATAAAAGCATCATAGGCACTTTCTCACCGATATTTCGCCACCACCAAAGTGCCGCAGCTCTCCATCGATATCCAAACAGAACTCTCCTCGGTCGCTAATACCTGCCGCACGGCCTATAAGTTCTTTTTCGCCCAGCAAAATAGAAACCCTTTCGCCAAAGAATCCGTCGTACTTTTCCCATGCGCTCTTGTGTGGCAGAAAACCTGATTCACTAAACATTTGCACGGATCGATAGATTTCTGCAAGCAGGCTTCCTGCAATTTTATTACGATCCACATTTGACAGATGCCGACCAAGGTCTGTCCAAGGCTGAGCAATTGCGACACCTGCCGACTGCGGCATATCAACATTTACACCAACCCCTATTACCACGCTGCATTGACCGGATGAATCACCATGCATTTCTAGAAGGATACCCGCTAACTTCTCACCATTCAGCAGCACATCATTTGGCCACTTTAACGCAAGCCCACTTAATGATGATTTCTCCAAGGCTCGCACTACTGCGACCCCTATTGCCAAGCTCAATCCTTCTAAGCTTCTGGCTCCAGCAGGGAAGCGCCAAAGCATGGATAAATAAATGTTTCTAGCAAACGGCGACACCCAGTTACGGCCTAGGCGCCCCCTTCCGGAAAGCTGCTGCTCAGCAAGGCAAGTATAGCCAGAGGATTGACCTCCTCGCGCAGCATCCAATGCCAAGTCATTAGTGGAATCTACCTGAGCGCGCAAATCTATTTCAAGGTTATGCTCTCCCAGTTCGTCATCAACAATTTGCGCCAGCCGTGCTGCATCCAGCAGCTGGATGCTATTTTCCAGCCTGTACCCTTTGCCGCGCACAGAATGGCAAGGCAAACCAAGGCTTTCTAGTTTACGTATCTTTTTCCATACGGCTGCGCGACTGATCTGCAGTTGCTCACCAAGGTGCTCCCCGGAATAAAATCTTCCATCCGACAAAAGCTTTATCAATGGATAAAGCCCCACTATGTGGCCATTCGTATTGCTATCAGTCATGTTTTTAGTCATAGGGAAGCAGAATACGCGAGCTACTACCGTCCGGCAATATGCGCAATTCGTAGATTTAACTATGAAGGAAAGGAAACCAGCAGAACTTGACCTCTACTGGTGATAAGGCGGGCTTAGCTCGTGCACTGCCTCAATAAAAGCCTTAGCGTTCTCTGGCTTCACGTCTGGGGTGATGCCGTGCCCTAGATTAAATACATGGCCGTTACCATGGCCGTATGACTCAAGCAGGCGCGCCACCTCTTTGCGAATTCGAGCGGGCGAAGCGTACAGCATTGCTGGATCCATATTCCCCTGAAGAGCCACCTGCCCACCCACCCTCTTGCGGGCATCATTTAGCTCTACCGTCCAGTCCAGGCCTAATGCATCACAACCTGTGTTAGCAATTTTCTCCAACCACTGACCGCCGCCCTTAGTAAACAGTATCACTGGAACCGTTCGCCCTTCATGCTCCCGAATTAGACCGGATACAATTTTAGTCATGTAGTCGAGAGAGAACTCCTGATAGGCAGGGGAACTAAGCGCACCGCCCCACGTATCAAAAATCTGTACGGCTTGTGCGCCCGCAAGAATCTGCTGATTCAAATAGTCGGTCACAGCTGTTGCTAACTTATCAAGTAATAAATGCGCCGTTTGCGGCTCATCATAAATCATACGTTTGAGATGGCGAAAGTCTTTTGATGACCCACCTTCCACCATATACGTAGCCAAAGTCCAAGGACTACCAGAAAAACCGATAAGAGGAACCTGGCCGTTTAGCTCACGACGTATTACCCTCACCGCATCTAATACATAGCCCAAATCCGCGCTAACATTTAACGGGCCAATTGCTTCTACATCTGCAGCTGTGCGAATAGTTTTCTTGAACTTTGGGCCTTCACCGGTCTCAAAATATAAGCCCAATCCCATTGCATCGGGAATAGTCAATATATCTGAAAACAAAATAGCCGCATCAAGCGGAAAACGACGTAAGGGTTGAAGCGTTACCTCACAAGCAAGGTCTGGGTTTTTGCAGAGAGACATGAAGTCTCCAGCCCGAGAGCGCGCCGCTCTATATTCGGGCAAGTAGCGCCCAGCTTGCCGCATCATCCAAACTGGCGTGAGATCAACCGGCTCACGCATCAAAGCCCGCAGAAATCGATCGTTTTTAATTCAGGGTTACTCATTATTCCAACCTCAATTCCTGCTGATGATGTTTGTCGCCGACCAAGTAGAGAGGCCAACTCCGACCAAACTACACGTCTAGATAATCCAGAATACCTTCTGCTGCACTGCGGCCTTCCGCAATCGCAGTAACCACCAAGTCAGAGCCCCTCACCATATCTCCTCCAGCAAAGACCTTGGTGTTGCTGGTTTGAAAAGGAAACTCTGCTTGCTCTGGTGCGACTACTCTCCCCCAATCATCGATATCGACACCTGAATCTGCAAACCAGGGTTCTGGGCTAGGCTGAAATCCAAAGGCAACTAAAACGACATCTGCCGAAATAATTTCTTCTGAACCAGGGATCTCTACTGGACGCCGACGGCCTTGCTCGTCGGGCTCGCCCAATTTGGTGCTTACAACCTTGATCCCTTCGACCCCCGCCGCCCCAACAACTTCAACAGGTTGTCGATTAAACAGGAATTCGACCCCCTCTTCCTTTGCATTCTGTACTTCTCGCCTGGAACCCGGCATATTAGCCTCGTCTCGACGATACACACACTGCACGCTGCTTGCACCCTGGCGTATGGCTGTACGATTACAATCCATCGCGGTATCACCACCACCCAGTACCACCACCCGCTTACCATTGAGATCAATGAAATCCTTGGGGTCTTTTTCAAAGCCTAGATTACGATTCACACTGGAAATCAAATATGGCAACGCATCATAAACACCAGGTAAGTCTTCCCCAGGAAAACCGCCCTTCATGTACTTGTAAGTACCCATGCCCATAAATACAGCATCATAATTTTGCACAAGCTCCTCAAATGAAACTGCAGAGCCCACATCCACGTTAAGCTTAAACTCAATACCCATCGCTTCGAATATCTCCCGACGCAGAGACATCACTGATTTTTCAAGCTTAAATTCGGGAATGCCAAAGGTTAACAAGCCACCTATCTCTGGATGCTTATCATAAACAACGGGAGCCACCCCGCCACGCACCAGCACATCAGCACACGCCAAACCCGCAGGCCCAGCTCCGATTACAGCCACTTTTTTTCCGCTTGGCTTTACTTTGGACATATCAGGCCGCCACCCAGCTTTAAAGGCGGTATCAACAATATACTTTTCTGCAGACCCTATTGTTACGGCACCAAACTCCTCGTTCAGGGTGCAGGCACCTTCGCAAAGCCGATCCTGAGGGCAGACCCGACCACACACCTCAGGCAAGCTATTTGTCTCGTGGCAAAGCTCCGCGGCTTCTTCGATTCGCCCCTCTTTAAGCAGCTTTAACCAATCTGGAATATAGTTATGAACGGGGCATTTCCACTCACAATAAGGGTTGCCACACGAAATACAACGGTCTGCCTGCTCTACAACCTCTTCTTCTTTGTAAGGTTCATATATTTCAATATATTTTGATTTTCGCTCACTGGCTGGTTTTTTGCGTGGATCGCCACGCTCCAGATCGATAAACTGAAAGTCGTTATGTATTTGCTTTGCCATTGAGCAAGCCCTCTAAACTTTTTCTTACTAAAACCCAACGGGGTAACTATTGCAGCTCATTACAACCCACAAACAACCCAACTGATCTCAAACATGTTCTTTTTGCGAACCCACTACAGGGTGAGCGGCCAGAGTTACTCAGGCCGTGAACGCGTGCTGGAAAGTAGGTTATCCAGGCTTGCCGCTTTCGGCGTCACCAGCCAGAACTTCACTAAAAAGCTGGAGAAATCATTAAGAATTTCCTTGCCCCAGGCGCTGCCTGTTTCAGCCACATGGTCTTCTACCAAGGAAAACAAATGACTCCGGTAAGCCTCTGTATTTTCATCCGTAATTCGATCGAGCTCAATAAGCTCTGAATTAATGCGATCGAAAAACCGATTTTCCATATCCAATACATAGGCAAAACCACCCGTCATGCCTGCGCCAAAATTACACCCTGTAGGGCCTAGCACCGTAATAACGCCACCTGTCATATATTCACAGCAGTGATCGCCAGCGCCCTCTACAACGGCATAGGCCCCCGAATTACGAACACCAAAGCGCTCACCCGCCACACCTGCAGCATAAAGCTTTCCGCCGGTAGCACCGTACAGGCAGGTATTACCAACAATGGCAGCTTCTTGGCTTTTGAAAAGACTACCTTGAGGGGGGCGAATCACTAACTTGCCACCCGCCATGCCTTTACCGACATAATCATTGGCGTCCCCATCGAGGGTCATGTTCAAGCCACCCGCATTCCACACACCAAAACTTTGACCAACCGTGCCGTTTAAGTTGAGGGTTATTGGGTTTTCAGACATGCCATGGTTGCCATAACGTGTGGCGATTTCGCCGGATAAGCGAGCGCCGATAGAACGGTGATAATTCTTCACTTCAAAGCTGAACTCACCGCCTAGCTGCCCTTCAATAGCGGGGAGTACGGCTTCAACAATTTGCTCTGCCAGCTCACCTTTATCAAAAGGATCGTTGCTAACGCTTGTACAAAAATGAGGCTTATCAGCAGGAATGGCGTCATTCCCAAGAATAGCGCTTAGGTCTAGACCTTTTTGTTTTTCAGTATAGCCATCAAGCACTTCTATAAGATCGGTTCGCCCTATCAAGTCTTCGAGGCGAGCGATGCCCAGCAGCGCCATCCACTCGCGAGTTTCTTCCGCAACAAATCGAAAGAAATTCATGACATTTTCTGCGCCACCATGAAAATTTTCTGCTCGCAGCTTTTCATGTTGCGTAGCAACACCCGTGGCACAGTTATTCAAGTGACAAATTCTTAGGTATTTACAGCCCAGTGCAATCATGGGAATCGTTCCAAACCCGAAGCTTTCGCCGCCAAGAATGGCAGCTTTGACAACATCTAATCCACCTTTTAGCCCACCGTCCACTTGCAGGCGCACTTTGTCGCGCAGGTCATTACTACGCAGAGCTTGGTGAGTCTCGCTTACTCCCAGCTCCCACGGGGAACCAGCATATCGAATCGATGTAAGAGGGCTAGCAGCTGTTCCGCCATCATAACCCGATATTGTAATCAGGTCGGCATAGGCTTTTGCAACGCCTGAGGCAATAGTACCTACCCCCGGCTCAGACACCAGCTTCACGGACACTAGGGCCTTTGGGTTGACTTGTTTGAGGTCGAATATTAGCTGCGCCAAATCTTCAATGGAGTAAATGTCGTGATGAGGAGGCGGAGATATCAGCGTAACTCCCGGCACAGAATGACGCAAACGCGCAATAAGCTTGTTTACTTTGCCGCCAGGTAACTGACCTCCTTCCCCCGGCTTTGCACCTTGTGCAACTTTTATTTGTAGCACTTCCGCATTAACGAGATAGTGCGGCGTCACACCGAAGCGACCAGAAGCGACTTGTTTTATTTTGGAGATTTTTTCCGTTCCGAAACGGGCGGGGTCTTCCCCCCCCTCTCCAGAGTTTGAACGCCCACCTAAACGGTTCATCGCGATTGCAATGGCTTCATGCGCTTCCGGCGACAATGCACCCAGGGACATTCCGGCAGAGTCAAAGCGCGGAAGGATTTCCTCAATCGGCTGGACTTGGCTAATATCAATAGAGTTAAGATCTTTGCGCAATGCAAACAAGTCGCGTATGGCGGCCACAGGACGGTCTTGAACTAGGTTTGCATAGACTCGGTAATCGGACATTTCCCCCGATCTAACTGCCTGGTGAAGGGCGTGCACCACGTCAGGATTAAACGCGTGATATTCTTGGCCATGCACATATTTATGCATTCCTCCCGGCTCGACAGGCTTTCGATCCAGCCAAGCATTTTTCGCTAGCTGCTGCTGATCTACTTCAAAATCAGAGAAGTTCGCGCCCTGAATTCTACTAGTCACGCCACAAAAACAGAGGTCAACAATGTTGCTGTGAAGCCCTACCGCTTCAAATAATTGCGCACCACGATATGAGGCAATGGTGGAAATCCCCATTTTGGACATGATTTTCATCAAGCCCTTGTTGATGCCTTTTAGATAGTTCTTTTTTGCTGATGCTGCATCAGTGAGTATTCCACCCAGCTGAACCTGATGCTCAATCACATCAAGAGCTAGAAAGGGGTATACAGCCGTAGCGCCAAAACCAATTAAAGCGGCAAAGTGATGCGTATCACGAGCCGTTGCAGTTTCTATAAGTAAATTGGCATCGCAACGCAAGCCCTTGACCATCAGGTGGTGATGCACAGCTCCAGTGGCCATCAGGGCGTGAATAGTTTGCTTGTCCTTTTCAAGGCCTGCATCCGAAAGCACTATAATCACATTGCCACTGCGAACCGACTTCTCGGCTTTTTCACACAGATCTTTAATTGCCTGCTCTAAGCCCACGGACGGGGCATAATGTAACGACAGGCGACCATGACTATATTCAGAACTGGGTAAAGCCAAAAGGCACGCTTGTTTATAATGCGACAAAACCGGGGATGTCAAAATAGCGCGATCAGCATGGTCCGCGGTTTCATTAAACAGCCCCAGCTCACGACCAACGCAAGTCTCCAGTGACATGACGACCGCCTCACGCAAGGGGTCGATAGGGGGATTGGTCACTTGCGCAAACTGCTGCCTAAAATAGTCGTAAAGTGAGCGGTTGCGCAACGACAATACCGCCATAGGGGTATCGTCACCCATAGAGCCCGTTGCTTCTTGGCCATTTTCTGCGAGCGGCCTAAGCACTTGCTCCCGCTCTTCAAGGGTTAACTGAAAACGTTTCTGATAAATTTTCAACGCACCCGCATCAAGAGGCGTATGACTATCGGCAGAATACTGTAATTTTGAGCTTATTCTCTTGCTTCGCTCGGCCAACCATTTCTTATAGGGTTGACCCGCTTTTAGGCGGTTATCAATGTCGGTTGTATGCAGCAGCTCACCACTTTCGGTATCAACAACCAGAATTTGCCCAGGCCCAACACGCCCTTTGGCAAGAACATTCTCAGGCTTTTCGTCGGTAACTCCTGCCTCCGAGGCAACAACAAAATAACCCTTGCGAGTGGTTATCCAACGCGATGGCCGCAAACCATTACGATCAAGCATGCAGACAGCGTAACGCCCATCGGTAAACACCAAGCCTGCAGGCCCATCCCATGGCTCCATGTGCATGGAGTTATACTCATAAAACGCCCTTAAATCGGCGTCCATATTGTCCATGTTCTGCCAAGCGGGAGGTACAAGCATTCTCACTGCGCGGAACAAGTCCATACCGCCGCTGACCAAAACTTCAAGCATATTGTCGAGGCTTGAGGAATCGGAGCCATCCCTGTTAACCAATGGAGAAATCTTTTCAAGATCCCCCAGTCGTTCGGTGTTAAATTTACTGGTTCTGGCCACTGACCAGTTCCGGTTACCCCATATGGTATTAATCTCACCATTATGTGCTAGATAGCGGAAGGGCTGCGCTAAAGGCCAACGCGGCTGTGTATTGGTTGAAAAACGCTGGTGAAATACCACGATTGCTGTAGCAAGCTTCGCATCAGCCAGATCAAGATAAAATCGCGGCAAATCCACAGGCATAACTAAGCCTTTGTAGGAAATAACGGATGCAGACAAGCTAGAAACATAAAAGCTGTCATCATCTGCTAGACGCTTCTCAGCAGCCCTGCGAGCAAAATAGAGTTTAAGATTTAGGTCTGCATCGCTCATCTCTGGAGCGTTAACAAAAACCTGCTCAATTCGGGGAAGTGTTTCCAGGGCAATAGGACCGCACACGGAAGGGTCAATAGGTACTTCCCGCCATCCAGCAACGTCAAGACCTTGGGATGAGATTGCCTCTTCCAGCTCCTTTCTTGCTGCCGAAGCCAGTTTTTCCTTTCTATTAAGAAATATCATACCAACTGCATAGCTTGCAGACAGACCACCGAAAAGCTGCGTTCCTATTTCTCGCAAGAAACTATCCGGTGTTTTAATCAGCAGACCACAGCCGTCCCCAGTACGCCCATCTGCAGCAATTCCGCCACGGTGGGTCATTCGGGTTAAGGCCTCAATTGCCGAACTTAACAGGTCGTGTGATGCCTCGCCTTTTACATGGGCAATCAGGCCAAAGCCACAGTTATCCTTGAATTCACCAGGACGATATAGCCCATGATTATAAACTGAACTCGAAGTCATCAAGCATTTCCTATTAAAATACAATCACTTACGTTACACCCCGTATAAACCAGGCTGTAACAGCAAAAAAAGGGAGATACATTTTACCTGTGTATGAGAAATTCCTCAAATAAAAGAGAATCTCTGGGCACCGATGGTCTTTAGGTGAGAGAGAAGAAATGCCGGACATCAACAGCAAAAATAGATTAAATCATCATGAACACAAGGACTTACCGGCAGATAGCGTTTGCCTTAGCAAGCCTTCCTCAAACTGTTCTGTCATGACCGACTGCCCGAGGTTTTTCATCAAAATCAAACGTAAGCTCTGGTTCACTGTTTTTTTATCCAACGCCATTGCAGATAGAAAGTCTTCAACGCTCATAGACTCAGGGGGGTGTATCGGTAAGCCGATCTCAAGCAATAGCTTGCCCACCGACTGCGCCTCCTCCAACGCCAACCATCCCATACGATGAGATAGGTCAGCCGCCATATTCATCCCAATAGCCACAGCCTCTCCGCGGACATAGGTGGCATACCCACATTTTGCTTCAATCGCATGACCAAAGGTATGCCCGAGGTTTAACAGCGCCCTCACTCCGGATTCTTTTTCATCCTGCGCCACCACCCTTGCCTTGCACTCACAGGCATGCTTGATGGCATACCTTAGCGGCGTATCTTCCAGCGTAAGCAATCCCTGGATATTCTCCTCAAGCCAGCGGAAAAACGGCGCGTCATCAATTAAGCCATACTTCACCACCTCGGCAAGCCCCGCAGATATTTCTCTAGCGGCCAACGTCTCCAAGGTAAGCGTATCAATTAAAACGCACTGGGGTTGATGAAAAGCGCCTATCATATTTTTCCCCAAAGCATGATTCACTCCAGTCTTTCCTCCCACAGAAGAATCCACCTGGGAAAGTACGGTAGTAGGGATCTGGATGAAGTTTACGCCTCGCTGAAACGACGCTGCGGCAAAACCGGTGATGTCACCCACTACGCCACCACCCAAAGCAATAAGCGTGGTGGTGCGATTGTGGCGCTTATCCATCAAGGCATCATAGATGCGCTCCAATGTCTGCAGGTTTTTAAACTGCTCTCCATCGGGCAGAACAACCGTGTCACACTGAAACCCTTGCAACTGGTTTACAATTTTCTGCAGGTACAAAGGGGCAACCACGTCATTGGTGACCACCATCACCTGATTGCCGTGAATATGCTGTCGCAACAGGTCGGAAGAGGACAAAACCCCATGACCAATATATATAGGATAACTGCGATCACCTAAATCGACGGTGACTACTTCCATTACCGACTCCAGAATCTATTCCAAGACTAATAATTAAAGGGCAAAAAAGCGTGAACCAGCGCGACTGGCTGATGCTTTAAACAATGTAAAATAAGAAGAAATCGGCGTAACTGCTCAACGAACCCTGTAAGAGTTCAGATTGCATTCAAATTTGAGCGTGCGCTGAGGTCTTACAAAGCGGCTAGATCTGAGGGATTTGCCGAAGCACCTCTGCAACAACGTCTTTGACACTATTTCTACCGGTTGCAATGATAACATCCGCCACTTCTTCGTACAGAGGCCCCCTGGTAGCGATTATTTCACTAAGCACTTTTCGTCGATCCGTTGTTTGCAGCAAGGGCCGGCGCTTATCACGACTTGTTCTGGCAAATAAATCATCGATACTCGCTTTCAGGTAAACAACAAAACCTCGGCCCGCCAAGTGCCTCCGGTTTTCCGCCCGCAGAACAGC
>JAESUE010000257.1 GCA_016763235.1 Pseudomonadales bacterium | reverse complement strand
CTTGGGTCGCCAAACCAAAATACATGGTGGCCTCTAAAAATGAATAATAATAATTATTCAGCGGGTTACTGGTTGCGTAACCATTCCCCGTTTTTGCACGCCCACCCCAAGCGGCCTCTTTATAGTTCCATAGATTAAACAGCACTTCATTCCCGTATGCTATCCAACGTTGTTTTTGGGAGCTTGTTAGCGCACCATAACACCAATCATAAACTGCTGCCACCCCTCCTACTCGTTTGCCGACATACAGGAAGCTGTCGTAGGCAGCAAGTACTTTGAACGCACCACCGTCTGCAAATGTTTTTATATTTTGCTCTTCTAGTATTACTAACTGATCTGTTTGTTCTACCGCAAACTGGCAGTATTTATCATCCCCCGTAATGGGATACATAAAGGCGACAAACTTTGATTCAAAGCCATAGTATTTAGCGCCATCAACCTGCTTGTCGACAATGGTTTTAAACTTGGTAGCCCCGGCTACATTATTTATTAATTTCGCCCTTAACTTCGCGACTCTCTCGGGGCTAAATAAAAGGTAGGGGTGACCACTCGCACCGAAAGCTTGGTCACTTGCGCCCATCACTTGCGGAAGTGGGCTTGCGCCAAACCCTGCTAAAGGGCCAAGCAGTAGTGTGGGTATAATCAGCATTTTACTCACTAAATGCCGCATGGGGTTTTTGCCCCGATTACTAAATATGTTCATTTGGCTCTTCTCCTGTTACTTCCAATGAATGCTATTGATTATTGTATAAAGAGCACTGCTTTGCCCGTGATTTTATAAACGTTGAGGCCATTGTATGACGTGATTCAATTTTTTCTAGCGCTTCTTGACGCCTATGCAAACGGGTTCACACTAAAATGTACGCTGAGGCCAGTACAAGATAAATCGAAATTATGTAACTTACCAAGTAAGGGCTCAGTTCGTATTCAGGCCTGAGTACAACAGGTGAACATTTAAGCGTATCGGAAGTTTGGCATGGACTAGCAATATTCGTATGCGGTAAATCAAGAAAGAGTAAGCAAATAATCGCGGTAATCGTTGGGGTTGCCCGATTCGCCCGCTTCTGCTGCTTTCGCGATGTTATACATTTCTCTTGCTGTCACATAGTGTAAAATATATTCAGCCCCATCGTTATATCGCTCACCGAGATAAGAGAACATATCGTCTACGGGCTTGCCTAGTATGGTATCCATATCTCTATCTTGAGTACCATGCGTGTGTATTTTTATAAACACCCACTCAGGCCGCCCTTCAACATGGATGTTAGCATCTACCCATAAATCGACCCTATCCTTTGTTGGGGGGGTTTCACGCCGAATATCACTTGCCTCGATGCGAGGCATTATGCCCCACTTTCGGTCTTTCCAGTTTAGCCCTATCGGGCCTTGGATGATCATTAAATCACCCCAGGGCTTGCCACCGACTTTAACGTTCTTGCCCTTGTTATGAGACTTGGGCTTGAGGGGATCATCTTTGGCGTAATAAATTGCGTTTACTTTGCTGGGCTGTGTATCACTGGGGGCCGATGGAAAGGTGAAGTCTGCATAGCAGCCAGTTTCTTTCAGTACGATTAGTTCGTCATTAACGCCGCACCAGCGACCATCTGGGCGGGAGTTATCAAGGCACCAGTTACCATGTATAAACCCATATTTTATTTCCCCGGTACGAGCGTCGGTAGGGAGTGCTTGAAAACGTTCGTTAAGCAGGTGTTTAAAACCATTTAATGTGTTGCGCAGGTTATCGCTGGTATCGTTATCGTGATGGAGGTGAACTTCTATTTCACCGTAACCTTGGTTACATAGGTTAGCCAGTTTTTGCAGGTGCTCTTCTCGGTATTCTTCTTCGGGATAAAAGAAGCCGTGTTGCGGGTGCTTGCCATCACTATCTACATGTTTTTTCGCCATCGCTGGGTAATCTTGGCACCAGCGATCAACGCGAGCGCGTTCAATTTCGATATCATTTACTTTGCCCCACTGCGGTTCGTAATGGTCTACAAAACAAAAAAGGATATGGGTGGGGCCAGTTTTATTTTTTGCAGTGCTTAGCTGTTGCCACAGGTAATGGGGCAACCAGTTGAGCATGTTTTTCTTTTTCAGAATGACGATAAGCGCTGTTATCAATACAACGATTATAGAGAAGAACCAGTACATGAAAGCTCCGCAAATTTTATTACAGTGATAAACGCGTTAAGTAACGCCATTGATGGGGCCGACTACCTTGCGGTGCGCTCCCACCCTCCTGCGGCATTGCCTGCAAGATAACGTAAAAACCCATGCCCCAGTGCTACGTTCATATAAAGCAGAAAAACGGGCAACTTCAACAAACCAGGGGGAGTCCATGATTCTCGATGCACCAGAAATACGCCAATATAGAGAAGAACCTGTACTGAAAGGCTTATCTTATAGATTAGCGCATCCAGTAGCATAAGGTTCGCCAGTAAGGCAATAAGCAGCAGATGGGGAGAAAACCAACGTAATACTTTATGAGAGACGTAACAGAACGCGAGCATTGGCTTTTTAATGCTCAGTGCTTCAAGGTTTCGAAAAAATACTTGGTAGTTCCCTGGTCCAATTCTAACCCGTCGTTTGTATTCGTCTTGAGCGGAGGGGGCTTCATCTTCAAAGGCAATGGCTTCACTATCATATTTCACGGTGAAACCATTCAAAGAAATATTCATAACGACCATGAAGTCGTCGATAATACAATCTGGTGCGAGGGTTTGGTAGAGGTTGCTACGGATACAATAGATTGCACCGTTTGCACCGAGTAGCGCTCCTAGTCTTGATTCGTTGAATTTAAGTAGTTTTTCGAGTTTCCAGTAAAGGCCATCTTGATTGCTACCATCCTCTACGGGGGTAAAGCGCAGCTCGCCGCAAACAGCGCCTACCTCGGTGTCGTCGAAATGCCGTACCATTTTCTTTAATGCGTCTTGTTGAAAATAGGTGTTCGCATCAGTGAATACGGTGAAGGGTGTTTCTACCTGACCCAAAAGGTCATTGAGTACATTTGTTTTGCCTCTGTTTTCAGCAAAATCAAACAGTTTAATTCGCGGATCATTAATGGCTTGAGTCAATGCGACGGTATTGTCTGAACAACCATCACAGCCGATAAAGATAGTGAGCTTATCTTGGGGATATTCGATGGTGAGTAGGTTTTCTAGCCGGGCGCTGATATGTTTTTCTTCATTGTAGGCAGAAAGAACCACGGTGACAGGAGGAAGGTCACCTTCTGCCTGCTGATGGGTGCGGCGCTCTTGACCATGGCCAGTAGAAAATAATTTGTAATGAACATCTCGTTTAAGTTGATACAGTGCAGATAGTTGCAAAAGCACAAGCGGATACAATAGGTAGCTGTATACAACCAGTAATAAGGCCATCCAAAATAATATTTCAATCATATTGCCTACCTTAATAGCCCGTTAACGTGTTGGTTTGGATGTGGCTTGGATTCGACAAACCCAGCGCCATTCAGCTTAGGTGCTTTCAAGCAAAGAAAGTAATTGCTCTGCATTGTGTTTCCACTGGCGGTTCTGAACAATATAGTCACGGGCATTGCTCCCTACTTTTTGTAGCTCGGCGGGGTTATCGGATAACTGCAATACTTTTTCAACACAGGCTTGATGATCTCCTGCGGCAAACAACCAGCTGGTTTTGTTATTTTGGATCACTTCTTCTATGGGAGGAAACGCCGGTACAACCATCGCCTTCCCCATAGACATGGTTTCAAAAAGCTTCATTGGCGAACCATAGATGTTTGAATCAGGCAAAACGGCGTAATCCATGGCGGCAATAAACTCTGGGACTTGTTCGTGCTGAACGCGGCCTGGCATACAAACCTGCCCTTCGGCACCAAACTGTTCGACGACTGATTTTATTTTGTTAAAGCTAATGCCGTCACCAACCAGTAGCAAAACAAGGTTGGGCTTTTCTTTCAGGCGGGGAATAATAATATCGACAAACCATTCTAGCCCATGCCAAGGGTTAAATGCGCCGACATACCCACAGACGACTTTGCCTTCAAGACCTAAGTTTTTCTTTAGTGCTTGGCTGTCGAAATTTTCCGCTGAAAAGTCATCAATGTTTGCACCGTTTGGTGACACAACGGAGGGTGGAATATCCCCGTATTCACTTTCAATTATTTTTTTAAACTCTGAAGAAATAAACACTAAGCCTGTGGCATTTTTAACAATCCATTTTTCAATGGCTTTAGCAAGCTTTACGTAATAAAGCGGCCTAACCCGTTCAACGAGTGCGGAGTCATTTATTTCTAAGATAATTGGAATGCCTCGCAGTTTGGCAACTAACACGCCTGCTACCATAAACAGGGAGTAGCGTTCATAGATTAACGCTGCTTTATGACGTCTCGCTGCCTGAAATAGGTTTTTTGCGGCAACGAGGTTATAAATAAGCTCGAACCACTCAAAAACATACTGCGGTGCGCTTCGCGTCCATTCAGCAAGGCGTGACAAAGGGCTTTTTGAAGCGGGGTTGGAAACTGGTACCCTTTCATTATTGGCTTCTGGGTCGGCTCCTGGGAACGAGGCGATGGCGACTTCGTGCCCAAGTTCTCTTAAGCCATGTACAACACCTCGAATATGCGCACCTTCAGCGCCTTCGCCTCTTGTGCGATGGTGATAAATTACTTTCATTGCTATTTCCACAAGCTAATTAAATTGCCAAACTCAAAACCCTGAGCTTGCCATTTTGGAAGAAGAGTTTCTAATACATCGCAACACAATTTGTTATCGTCATGAAGCAGCACAACATCACCCCCTTGAACCCTAGAAAGTAAGTGCTCTTCGATTTCATCGGCAGGGAGAGCACGCGAATCAAGAGAGTCAACGCTCCAGTGAACGGCAGGAATACGACTATAGATTAGCCACAACATTAATAGCGGCGTCCAGCGGCCTTGAGGTGCTCTAAATGGTATAACGCTTTGCTGAGGTGATATATCTGCGATCAACTTATTTGCTTTTTTAATTTCAGATATTTGAGCCACAAGGCTTTGTTTGGAAAACTGCTGATGAAAATACGAGTGGTTGCCAATGGTATGCCCTCTTTTGACGAGTTCTTTGGCTAAAGCATAGTGTTCTTCCAAATTACTGCCTATGCAAAAAAATACGGCAGAAATATCAAATTGATCGAGTAAGTCCAGCAGCTGCGGAGTAATATTTGTATGAGGCCCATCATCAAAGGTCAAGAATACTTTGTCACTTACGCCACAAGCGTCTACTAGCAGTATTTTCTTTGGCAATAGCATGGATAGAAATTTTTTTAACATAACAATTGCGGCCTAGGTAAGAAACCAAGAGAAGGAAATACTAACTGTTTTTCACGGTGTTAAGCGCTTCATTTAGGAGCCCTGTCGTAACACCTATGTTTTCTTCCCACGTAAACCTTTCGGCCTGTGATTTTATACAAGATCGATCCCAAGTAACAGATAAAGCCGTTAAAATAGCGTCAGACAACTGGTCAATATTGCCAGGTTCGACAAGTAAACCACTGACCCCCTCATCAACAACTTCAGGAATCCCGCCGGCGCGAGTCGCAACGACGGGTACGCCACACGACATTGCTTCAAGCAACACATTAGGAACGCCTTCATTATAACTGGGCAACTCCAACAGGGTCGCCGCTTGAATTAGCGAGGGGATTTTCTCATGCCCTACCGAGCCAAGTAGATCAACTTTTTCGTCAATACCTGCAGATGAGACCATCGACCGGAGGGTTTGAGCTGCTGGGCCAGCACCAGCAAT
>JAESUE010000256.1 GCA_016763235.1 Pseudomonadales bacterium | reverse complement strand
GAGTTGCTCCGCTGCTTTTTCTAACAGCTGGTGCTGCTCTTCGCTGAGTGCGCAATGGTTTTCTATTTCGCTCCCTTGTAGCAAAAAGTTCGCTTTATTCTGGCGCTCTAGTTGTTGTGTTCGCGCAATAATGACTCTTTCTTGTACGGTTTGGCTGCTCTCTGATTCGCCGCTGATGCTGCGTAAGGTACTGGGTGCAATAGCGGGTACCTTGATGTGCATGTCGATACGATCGAGCAGGGGGCCAGATAGCTTCATGCGGTAGCGGTTAATTTGCTCTGGCGTGCAGTGGCAGCGGCCTGAGCTGTCTCCGGCATAACCACAGGGGCAGGGGTTCATGGCTGTAATCAGTTGGAAGCGGGCGGGGAAACAGGCTTGTTGGGCGGCGCGGGAAATCATGATCTCGCCGGATTCCAGGGGTTCGCGCAGTACTTCGAGGACTTTGCGGTCAAATTCGGGTAATTCATCGAGAAACAGAATGCCGCAATGGGCGAGGGAAATTTCGCCGGGTTTTGGCTGGCTCCCACCCCCAACTAATGCAACACCTGAGGCCGTGTGATGAGGGCTGCGAAAAGGGCGGTTTTGCCACTGCTCAATGGTTCGCTCTACATTTTGGCCGCTGATAGAACGTATCGCGGCCACTTCGAGGGCTTCTTCTTCGGTGAGGGGGGGTAAAATAGACGGCAGTCGTGATGCGAGCATGGTCTTACCGGTACCCGGCGGCCCCACCATGAGTAAACTGTGGCCACCTGCCGCAGCAATTTCTAAGGCTCGTTTGGCTTGATGCTGGGCTTTTACATCTTTTAAATCTGGCGCATTGGGGCGGGGTTTGACTTCAGTCGTAGAGGCATAAACCTGAGCCAATCGCTCGGCTCCATTAAGGTGTGCGCACACTTGCAGCAGGTGACTTGCGGCAAATACATTCGCTTCTGAGGGGAGGTTTGCCTCTTTGGCGTTGTCCTGTGGGACAAATAAATCGTGCCCCTCACGGGCACAGGCGACTGCGGCGGGCAATAAACCGGTGATCGGGCGTAGCTCTCCAGACAGGGCCAGCTCGCCATAAAACTCTTTGTTTTTGAGGCTCTCAGCAGGTATCTGTCCTGATGCAGCGAGAACCCCCAAGGCGATGGCTAAGTCATAGCGGCCACCCTCTTTGGGGAGATCAGCGGGCGCGAGGTTAATGGTAATGCGCCGTGCTGGGAATTCGAAACTGGCATTTATCAGGGCGCTGCGAACGCGGTCTTTGCTTTCCCGTACAGCGGCTTCTGGCAGTCCTACAATGGATAACCCAGGCAAACCGGGTGACAAATGTACTTCCACCGTGACTTTCGGCGCATCCATACCCACGCGAGCGCGACTGTGCACAATGGCAAGAGACATTGGCTAACTCCTTTTAAATCACGACGAGGGATTTTCTGCGTTAAGTTGTGCTTCTAGCACAGATAACTGTTTCTCTGCCTGCTCGAGGCGGCTGCGAGTGGCGGCAAGAATATCGGCCTGCCGATCAAACTCTGCGCGTGTGACAATATCCAGTTTGCTGAAACTTTCCTGAATGAGCGTGTTGATGTTGTTGTGCAGATCTTGGCGGCTTGATGACAAACCTTCTGGTAATACTTGTTCGATTTTCTCGCCGAGGTTGTCGGCTAATTCGCGCATATCCATAACGATTAAATTCCTGCGGGTGGTGGTGCCAGTTGAGAGTAGCGTGGAAACTCAGCAGGCCGCAATATTAGCATGGTGATGAAAGGGGAGGTAGCGGGCTGTCATCTGTTGCGAAGCCCTGAAATAGCGCAGACCTTCTTTTGGCGTCTCATTGTGGTGCAAAGTCAAGCAATCGTGCACTGTCGTGCTGATGTGTTAATCTTGTATCACCCATTTTCTTCAGGCGGAAAGTTTTCGAGACCTTCATGTAAGAGTTAACGCTGCTCTTGTTTGAAGGTCTCTTTTCATGCTGTGTTTAGCACGCGTGGAAGGGCCTCTCCCTCCCTTCTACCCTGCTGGGTACAACGAAGTAAAACGGGTGCCCTAATAATCAATTCAATAGAAGGAGATATGAATGAGAAAAGTAGCCACCACCTTGGTAAGCGGAGTCTTGCTGGGAACGAGCATGCTGGGTGTGAGCGCATCTGCCCATGCGGAGATTTCGGCAAATGTGGCTTTAACCAGTCACTATATCTTTCGTGGACAAGACCTTACAGATGGCGCGCCGGCTATTCAGGGCGGTTTTGATTATGCCTTTGAAAAAGGCTTGTATCTGGGCGTCTGGGCTTCAAGTGCTAAAACCGTGCACTCAGTAAGCGGCGAGACTGAAACCCTTGAATCAGATTATTACATTGGTTATGCCCATGAATTTAAGGACTACGGCATTGCCGTTGATATGGGGTATATTCAGTATGACTATCCTCATACCGCAAGTGATGACAATGAGCTTTATTTCGTCGCAAGCTATCAGTATGAAAAATATGGTGAAGTTAGCGTCAGCCTGTGGGCAGAGCTAGACACGGGTACGCGCACCGAGTCTGGGGTAGAAGTTGCAAAAACCGGTAATGCGGGAACCTATATCTACTATGGCCTTGGCTATGAATTACCCCTGTCTAATAAGTTTGGCTTAGGCTTTGCTTTGGGTTACCAGACCTTTGATGACGATACGGATGAGGTGACGGATTTTGCCTTGAGTGTTAATCGACCAATCGCTGGCCTAGATTTTGCTGTGTCCTATTCCGATAGCGATGCTGATATAGAAAAGAGTGATTTTTTCACGCTTACCGTTTCTAAAAGTTACTAGCAGTTTTTTGGAAAGGTTGTTTTTAAAACGTTTGAAAAAACAGTTTAGCCATATAAGGAGTTAATCAATGAAGTTAATTACCGCAGTTATAAAACCATTCAAGCTGGATGATGTTCGCGAAGCGTTATCCGAGATTGGTGTTCAGGGTATTACTGTCACCGAGGTGAAAGGATTCGGACGCCAAAAAGGGCACACTGAGCTGTATCGTGGCGCAGAGTATGTGGTGGATTTTCTACCTAAAGTAAAAGTTGAAGTTGCCACCACCGATGATCTGCTTGATCAGGCCATTGAAGCGATCACAAAAGCCGCTAACACGGGAAAAATCGGTGATGGGAAAATCTTTGTGACATCGCTTGAGCAGGTGATTCGTATTCGCACCGGTGAAGCGGGTGCCGATGCCGTTTAAACGCGCAATGTGAATAGTTACGTATTTTGCTTAGTCAGGGGCGGAAAACACCGCCCTGATTATTAGGGCTAGCGGTTTAATACCGTTTTAAAGAAGTACCTGAATTGGGAGATTCAACCTTGGAAGATTTAATTCAATTACAGTATGCGGTAGATACTTTCTACTTCCTGATCTGTGGCGTTTTAGTTATGTTTATGGCGGCAGGCTTTGCCATGCTCGAAGCAGGGCTGGTGCGCGCTAAAAACACCACTGAAATTTTGACCAAAAATATTGCGCTTTATTCTATAGCTTGCACGATGTACCTGTTGTGCGGTTATTACATTATGTATAGCTCCGACTCTGGAAGCTGGATTCCTAGCCTGGGCGCCCTGATTGGCGATGAGAATACGGCAGATGCGGTATTAAAAGGCGGAGATGACGCACCTTATTATTCGCTTCGTGCTGATTTCTTTTTTCAGGTCGTTTTTGTTGCTACAGCCATGTCAGTGGTATCGGGCGCCGTTGCTGAGCGTATGAAGCTATGGGCATTTTTGATGTTCGCCGTGGTGTTCACCGGTTTTATCTACCCGGTTGAAGGTTTTTGGACATGGGGTGGCGGTGCTTTGAAGGCAGCGGGTTTTAATGACTTCGCAGGTTCTGGCATTGTGCATATGGCGGGCGCTTCCGCTGCTTTAGCCGGTGTTATTTTACTTGGCGCGCGTAAGGGCAAGTACGGCCCCAATGGTGAAGTTATGGCGATTCCCGGTGCCAACCTGCCTTTAGCGACATTGGGTACGTTTATATTGTGGTTTGGTTGGTTTGGTTTCAACGGCGGTTCTCAGCTAAAAATCTCCAATATTGATGATGCCAATGCGGTGGCGCAGGTGTTTGTTAATACCAATGCTGCAGCGGCTGGCGGTTTGATCGCAGCAATTATTGTTGCACGACTGTTGTTTAACAAAACTGACCTGACGATGGCACTGAATGGAGCGCTTGCAGGATTAGTTGCTATCACGGCTGAACCTTTGTTTCCCACTGCACAGGGTGCCGTTGCGATAGGTGCTGTGGGTGGTGTTCTCGTTGTTTTTTCTATCTTGGCTATGGACAAAATGAAGCTGGATGATCCGGTCGGTGCTATTTCTGTACACGGTGTTGCCGGCATTTGGGGTTTGCTTGCTGTGCCGCTGACCAATGATGGCGCAACGTTCGGTGCGCAGATTATGGGTATTGCCGTGATTTTTGCCTGGAGTTTTGGCGCGAGCTTTGTCGTATGGTTTGCACTGAAGAAGATTATGGGTATTCGCGTTACGGAAGAAGAAGAGTACGAAGGTATGGATATGGTGGACTGCGGTATGGAAGCCTATCCGGAATTTACGGCTGCGGGTAAATAAGCGTTAGCTGATAAAATCTGTACAACAAAAAAGGGGCTTCGGCCCCTTTTTTGTTTGTGTGGTTTGATGCGTCCTATTGATCTGTGAGCATAAAAGCGGGGAGACAAGTGGAAGCCTCATGGAGCGGCTGCGTGTAGTAGCGTGTCTTGAAACTTACTGGGCGCAGAGGCTTCTGGCTGAGTGTTGATTTGCCCTCGGTTTTTACGCCCATCGTACAGCTCCACCAGCCAGAAGGGTAAACGGGCTGAGGAAAGGTGCGCACAAGGGTTTCGTTAAATCCAGAGGCACCGAGATCACGTTGCATTTTTTTAATAATGGAGTCACTGTGAAAAATAGGTGACTCGCTCTGCTGCACCAGAATTCCATTGGGTTTCAGTGCGCGATGGCAATTGCGATAAAACTCTTTGGAAAACAAACCCTCTGCCGGCCCCACAGGGTCAGTGGAATCAACAATAATGACATCGATACTGTGTTCATCGGCATCCTCAATCCATCGGATGCCATCACCAAAGTAGAAATCAGCACGGGGGTCGTTATTATTTTCGCACAGCTCCGGAAAATATTGTTCTGATAGCTCCGTAACACGTTGATCTAACTCAACCTGAAGAGCAAACTCGACCTCAGGGTGCTTGAGAACTTCTTGCAGGGTGCCACAATCGCCACCTCCAATGATAACCACTTTTTTAGGGGCGGGGTGGCTAAAAAGGGCAGGGTGACTCATCATTTCGTGGTAGATGAAATTTTCTCTCTGAGTCAGCATAATGCAGCCATCGAGCACCATTAGATGACCGAAGTGAGTGGTATCGTAAATTTCGATATTTTGATACGGGCTTTGCTCTTTATGTAGCAGCTCTGTGATTTGCAGGCCAATGCTTGCGCCTTCTGCAGCAAATAGCTCATTAAAATAAGCAGGGCTTGAGATATCTTTCGACATTAGAGTGTTTCCAGTTAGACATATAAACAGTGGGAAAGGCGTATTTTATGGTTTCGCAGCATACCGAACAATCCATCGTGCGTTATAACATACATCAATGGGGTGAAGATTATTTCGACATCAATCATCAGGGGCGTTTGACAGTTTGCCTTAATGACGGGCAGCGAAATAATAGTATTGCGTTAAGCCACATCACGGAGCAAGCGAGGCTGCAGGGTTTGGACCTGCCATTACTCCTGCGTTTTAAAGGTATACTAAGAGATAGGGTTTTTGCGCTGAAACAGGCCTTTAGAGAGGCTTTCGCCAAAGACCAGTGTGATCTGGCACAGTACTTACCTATTTATCCCATAAAAGTGAATCAGCAGCGTTCTGTGGTCGAACAAATTGCCCAGGCAAGTTTAACCGGGGCGAAGCCCGCTGCGGGTTTGGAATGTGGCAGCAAGGCAGAGCTGATGGCGGTATTGGGCGTTTTGTGCCAGTGCGCGCAAACACATCCCCAGGCCGAGCTCACCATCGTTTGTAATGGTTACAAAGACCGTGACTACCTCAGCCTCGCCTTAATGGGCGAGAAAATGGGTTTTCGAGTATTTATTGTTATTGAAAGATTAAACGAGCTAGATGCTGTTTTGGCACTTGCTGAAGAAATGCAGATTACCCCCCGGCTTGGTTTGCGTGTGCGTTTGTCGACCCTTGGAAAGGGTAAGTGGCAAAACAGTGGAGGGGAAAAGTCTAAATTTGGTTTAACAGCGGTGAACCTTCTTGAGGCGCTAAACCGTTTGAAGCGCAGCGGCAACGCTGACAGTTTGCAGTTGCTGCACTTTCATATCGGCTCTCAAATTGCCAACATTCATGATATTCACAAAGGCCTAAAGGAAGCTGCGCAACATTATTGTGAAATCGTAAAACTGGGTTTTAAGCTGCAATGGCTGGATGTTGGGGGAGGCTTAGGTGTTGATCATGAAGGCAGTCGATCCCGCCGATACTGCTCCATGAACTACGACATTAATGAGTATGCGCGCAACATAGTGCACACACTAAAGTCTATTTGCCAGAAAGAGGGTGTACCTTTCCCCAATATCATT
>JAESUE010000255.1 GCA_016763235.1 Pseudomonadales bacterium | reverse complement strand
GAGTTAAATGCGTCAATTGATACACTGAATATCGATGTGGACCGACAAAAAGCCATTGCTCGTTTGAATTACTTTGTTGTTGAAAATGAATCGTCAAATAAATTCGGCGATCAATACAACCATCAACACAGCAACCAAACCGTAAATAAATAGGCACGCTCATATGAAATATACAATGAAAAATCATCAAAAATTTACGGGTTCAACTGCTGTTGGCATGGTTGTAGGGATAGCTGTCGGTATAGGGGTTGCTGTTGTTGGAAATCAATTATTGATGAAACCTACTGCGAATATGTCAGGTATGACTGATTCGATAAGTATGAAAGAAGATAAGAAACCGCTGTACTGGGTGGCACCAATGGATGCAAATTATCGACGGGATAAACCGGGACAGTCTCCAATGGGCATGGATTTGATTCCTTTTTATGCGGACGACGGTGGTGGTAATGGTGGCCCGGGTACGGTAAGGATATCCCCTGATGTCGTGAATAATCTTGGCGTACGGACCGCTGTTGCAAAACGTCAGAGTATGCATTCTGAAATTAAAACGGTGGGTTATGTTAAATATGATGAGGATAAACTGCTTCATATTCATCCTCGTGTCGAAGGTTGGATAGAAACCCTTTATGTGAAAGCAGCAGGAGATCCTGTTAAAGAAGGGCAGCCGCTATATGATATTTATTCGCCGGCGCTCGTTAATGCACAAGAAGAGTTTGTACTTGCATTAGGTCGAAAAAATAAGCGGATTATTCGCGCAGCGGAAGATCGGTTGACGGCACTACAATTACCAAAATCGGTCATTAGGCAATTAAAGAAAACCAAACAAGTAAAACAAACCATCACAGTAGTGGCCCCTCAAAGTGGTGTTGTCGACAACATGAATATACGAGAGGGTGTTTTTGTGAAGCCGGGAAATACGGTGATGTCGATTGGTTCATTGGAACAGGTGTGGGTTGAAGCAGAAGTATTTGAACGTCAGGTGTTTCAGGTGTCCGCAGGGTTACCGGTAACGATGACGTTGGATTTTCTACCAGGAAAAAGCTGGCTCGGTAAAGTGGATTATGTGTATCCCACGTTAAACGCGAAAACACGCACGGTTAAACTACGTTTACGTTTTGACAATAAGAGCCAAGAACTTAAACCCAATATGTTTGCTGAAGTTATTATTCACACAAAAAGTGATGGTGATGCATTGCTGGTTCCACGAGAAGCAATTATTCGAACGGGAAGTGTTGATAGAGTGGTGCTTGCATTGGGTGAAGGGCGCTTTAAGTCTATTGAAGTGAATGTTGGGCGTTTTGATGAGAAGTTTGCTGAGATTGTTTATGGGCTTAAGGAAGGGGAGAGTGTCGTGACATCTGCACTATTTTTGCTGGATTCAGAATCCAGTAAAACCTCTGATTTTAATCGCATGGAAGAACCCCGTCCTGACAACTAAAAAGAATTACCGGAAAGCGCTGACGTTGCCGGTACGATTAACAGCTTATTCCCAGAAGAACGCATGGTAAATATTAGTCATGGGGCAATTCAAAAATGGAAGCATCCGGTGATGTCTATGGATTTCAAATTGGATGAAACCCTCAATATGCAGGAATTAAAAGTAGGTATGAAGGTACATTTTTCCTTTGTGATTCGTGATGGTTTTTTTCTCGTCACCCATATAACTCCCCTTGATAAGGCATCAAAAAATGGCAGCAATGTTGGAGCGGAGAAACAGCAATGATTGAGCGTATTATTCGCTGGTCCATTAAGAATCGTCTCATTGTATTAGCCGCTACCGGGCTTATTATCATTCTGGGTATTTATGCCGTCAAAAATACCCCCGTTGATGCCATTCCCGATTTATCAGACGTACAAGTGATTATTAAAACCCACTACCCAGGCCAAGCGCCGCAAGTTGTTCAAGATCAAGTCACCTACCCACTAACAACCGCCATGCTTTCCGTACCCGGAGTGGTCACTGTGCGGGGTTATTCTTTTTTCGGCGACTCTTATGTTTATGTCATTTTTGATGACGACACCGATCTCTACTGGGCACGAAGCCGAGTATTGGAATACTTAAGTCAGGTGGAATCTACATTACCTGAAGCTGCCAAACCTCAGCTTGGCCCTGATGCGACCGGCGTGGGGTGGATCTACCTTTATAGTTTGATAGACCGTAGTGGAAAACACGATATTAGCCAGTTACGCAGTATTCAAGATTGGTTTTTAAAATACGAATTACAAACTGTGCCCGGCGTCTCTGAAGTGGCGACGATTGGCGGCATGGTCAAACAATATCAGGTCATTGTAGAACCCGATAAATTGCGTGCTTTTGGTGTGCCACTTTCTCACATACAAACGGCCATTCAACGTGGCAACCAAGAAGTCGGTGCATCCGTGGTAGAAATGTCTGAGGCTGAATACATGGTTCGGGCCACGGGCTACATTCAAAATACCCAAGACCTTGGCAACATTCCCCTCGGCGTAAACCAAAATGGCACCGCCCTGCTTCTAAAAGATGTCGCACGTATTACGGTGGGGCCACAAATGCGCCGTGGTATTGCTGAATTAAACGGTGAAGGAGAAACCGTGGGCGCTGTCGTTATTATGCGATTTGGAGAAAATGCACAAAAAACTATTGAGCGCGTAAAGAAAAAATTAGGCGCGTTAAAATCAGGCTTGCCGCTAGGCGTAGAAATTATTTCCGTATACGATCGCTCAAAACTTATCGAACGTGCTGTTAAGAATCTTTGGAAAACACTCAGCGAAGAATTATTAATGGTTGCGCTGGTTTGTTTGTTGTTTTTATTCCATGTGCGCTCTGCCTTCGTGGCCATTATCACTTTACCTGTGGCAATATTATCCGCCTTTATTACCATGTATTTTCAAGGTTTGAATGCCAATATCATGTCGCTGGGTGGCATTGCCATTGCCATTGGAGCCATGGTCGACGGGGCTATTGTGCTTATTGAAAACATGCACAAACATATGGAGCGCCAAGAGGTTAACGATGATAATCGTTGGCAATTGGTCGCTGATTCAGCCTCAGAAGTTGGGCCGCCGATATTTTTCAGTCTATTAATTATTACCGTAAGCTTTTTTCCCGTATTTACCCTGCAGGCCCAAGAGGGACGCTTGTTTGCTCCCCTCGCATTCACCAAAACCTATGCCTTGGCTGCTTCCGCTATTCTAACCATTACCCTTGTCCCCGTGCTTATGGGCTACTTTATTCGCGGGCGCGTTATCAGCGAAAAAAGAAACCCTCTTAATCGTGGACTACTCGCTATTTATCGCCCCATATTAGAAGCCGCCTTAAGATCACCAAAAATAACCATCCTCTTCGCGATACTCGTGTTCCTCATCAGCATGTACCCTGCGAGCAAGATTGGCAGTGAATTTATGCCGCCGCTGGACGAAGGTGACCTGATGTATATGCCTACCACTTATCCTGGGCTATCCATTGGAAAAGCTCGGCAAATATTACAACAAACAAACAAACTGATTCGCACCGTACCGGAAGTTCAAACGGTGTTTGGTAAAATAGGCCGCGCCGAAACCGCTACCGACCCCGCGCCACTCACCATGATAGAAACGTATATCCAATTAAAACCACCATCAGAATGGCGGCCGGGTTTAAACGCTGAATTATTAAAAAAAGAACTGAACGCCTTAGTAACAATACCTGGGTTATCTAATGCCTGGGTCATGCCCATTAAAACCCGTATAGATATGTTAGCCACTGGCATTAAAACCCCCGTGGGAATAAAAATTGCCGGCTCAAACCTTGCCGAAATACAGGCCATCGGCCAGCAGCTTGAAAACATCGTTAAAGACATACCCGGTACCGCATCTGTTTATTCCGAACGTGTCGCTGGTGGCCGCTACATTAAAGTCGATATCCAGCGGGACAAAGCGGCGCGATATGGGCTTAATATTGCCGATGTGCAGCAAGTCATCGCCACCGCAATCGGCGGCATGAATGTGACACATACTGTCGAAGGTTCAGAGCGCTACCCGGTGAACATTCGCTACCCGCAAGAATATCGAAAAACACCGGAAGACATGGCATTACTGCCCGTGATCACCCCCTCTGGACAACGAATCCCCCTGGGTGATATAGCCAAAATTTATATTGAAGACGGGCCACCGGGAATCAAAAGTGAGAATGCGCGCCTAAATGGCTGGGTATTTGTCGACATTGAACATATCGACGTAGGTACCTATGTCGATAACGCACGCATTATCGTTGAGAAAAAGCTGCAATTGCCAGCAGGTTATTCCATCACCTGGGCAGGGCAATATGAATATATGCAGCGAGTGAAAGAAAACCTCAGCGCTGTTATCCCGTTTACATTACTCATCATTATCGCCCTTCTCTATTTCAGCTCTCGCAGTATCTCTGAAGTGGTCATTATCATTATCACCTTGCCTTTAGCCATGGTGGGCAGCATTTGGATAATGTACTTACAAGGTTTTAATTTTTCCGTGGCCGTGGCAGTGGGGTTGATTGCCTTGGCTGGCGTCGCCGTAGAAACCAGCATCATCATGCTGCAATACCTCAAACAAGCCGTTAAAAACACCCCACCGAGTACCAACGATGCAAACAGTAATGCCGAACAATTACACATTGCTGTCCGCGACGGCGCACTTTCACGCATGCGCCCCATCATGATGACGGCCTTTGTGGATATCGTTGGTTTGACGCCCATTATATTGGGCTCGGGAACTGGCGCTGATATGATGAGCCGGATTGTCGCGCCCATGGTGGGCGGAATGTTTAGCGCGGTGATACTGACATTAATTGTCCTTCCTGCGATATTTTTATTATGGGTGTCTTATTCGCAGGCAAAAAAATAGGGTGAGGCATATTTGCCATCACCCTCGTTACGCCACTTTTTATAACACGGCTATAGCTGGTTCACCACAACGGCAGCTGGGTGGAATATATTATAAGCTGCCTTTTTAGGGTCATTGCCTTCCCATAAATCAGCACCAAAATAGAGGGCGTACTCAAAAATCACATCGTTTCCAACGGGAATATCCGATAACCTCAAGCCCATTTCAGCACTGCTTCCCTTGAAATTCTCCGGTTCATTTCGATCATCACCGGCCCCTTCATCCCTATATAGCGCACTAACAACGGGATCAAATCCTTCGGAGAGTCTTGAAATAAAGAACATATCCCAATTGTGACCAGAGCTAATCGCAACCCAAGGGTTAGCATTATCATTGGTGTACTGCTTACGCACCTTATCAGATACTTTTTGTCCGGCAATTAACGGCTCCTCAGGCCCCAAAGGTGTTTTATATTTTGTGCCGTCAAAATCGACATGATCAATGGTCACATCAATAGTAAACTCACTTAAAGCACCGGCCGCCTTAGGGAAAAAAGCAAAAATAGGATAACGAATAGATTGAGGCGTTAAAGTAACGCTAACACCTCCTTTCAGAATATCGATGCCCAACGCACCAATTGAAATATCAGCTTCAACAATGGAGCGAATAGGCCCATTTTTTACCGCGATGGTTCTAGCAGGGATCAGTGCATTATGAAGAGTGACCTTGAAAAAACCCAAACGTACAAAGAAGCGCGCTTTCATCATATCTAAAACATTGGGCGCTGATTTGGTTCCGGTTAAGCCTTTGATTCTCCAATCAGACCATACCGTAATGTTATTAGGGTCAAACTGCATCGTGTAAGTGTCTGTTTCGATAAAACCGGTTTCAAAATCATAATGCGCATACACTTTATCGCTGCGCTGCGAATTGCCTTTTACCAGATAGGCATAACGACTGACACCTTCTTCTGTAATTTCAAACTCAGAAACAATCGCTCCTTCTAGGCTTCCGACTGTAGCAGAATCGGCTTTAAACCCCATATCCCGATACATAAAAACCAACTCATCCTGTGCTTCTACGACATTTTCTTTGCCGTCAACCTCGACCACTGCTCCAGGAACAAAAATAAGCCTCTTAACATTTAAGTCATCAAACTGGAAAGGAATGGGAGAGAGCTTGCCACCTTCAATGGCCATAACAGAATATTCAGCCGTGGATTCCCCCATTATGGGTAAATTCTCACCTTTGATAGTAGTCACTTCGTACTTCCTGCTGGGGTTAGTAACCTCCAAACCAGCAAGCGAAAGGGAAGGAAATATTAAAATCCCGATTAAACTAAATAAGCCTAAAGCTTTCGGCAGAATGCCTTGTTTGAGTATATCCATACTACCCTCTGGTTATCATATTATTTTTTATTTTGATCTGCTATTGAAACACACCCCCATTACTTTTATCAAATATCGACTTAACACCAATACTCGAACAGGGTTCAATATTTATAATGGTTTATAAATGAAAAAAATGTGTATCTGGGGGAGGAGGTATTTATTCGGTAAAACAAAGGATTGCACGCGGATTTTTAAAACAATGTTTTAAAAAATATGATATTCAAACGTATAAACTCTCAATACTTCCGCTCAAGAATTAAATTAGAAACCCCCTAATACTACTGTTTTACAGTATCAGAATGTGCAAATCCGACACTTTAATATTTTTTGTCGCGCAGTCACAATTTAATTCGTAACGGGGTACTATTATTTAAATAGCAAATTCACTGTCCAAATTTAAACGCAGACAAACAGGCTACATTGAGAGGGAACAGAAAAAATAGAGGGTTTATATTTACCGGAAGAAAATACAATTAAATAAAATAAAGATAAAATAATTTTAAAGAACGTCAACAAAACACTCCGCTAACCGATGGTTTCATTAGTCACAAATAACATAGCTGAGCAGTTTGATACATCCTGTAAATATCTAATATTTTTCTCTGCCGAATAATTCAATTTCATAACTATTTATTTATTACGCGCTTTACGCTTTCTCGTCAAAACAAGCCCCTTCAAACTCACCCTCTCTTTACGAAAAGAGGACCAAGACACAAGCTCTGGAGCAAACGCGAATAGACAGCAAACATTGTGTTTGCCAGTAAGCAGTGCAAGAATACACCGCTTTGCATAACATTTAACCGAGACAAATATGGAAAAATCCCTGTGTTCCATTATGGATATTGAAGACAGCGCGGCCAAAAGCTTCACCATAGGCGAAAGCGCTCTATTTGCTGTAAAACATGATGGCCAGATATATGTTTATGAAAACTCCTGCCCCCATATCGGCATTAACTTGGAATTCCAGGAAAACCAGTTCCTCGATATGGATAAACAATTTATACAATGTTCAAACCACAATGCCTTGTTTGAAATAGAAAGTGGCCATTGTATTAGCGGCCCCTGCCAGGGGAAGTCGCTGAAAGCCATTCCTTTTGAAATTCAAAATGACCACATTTTGGTCAAAAATATTGGTTGATAATTATGGACAAACAAACCCAAACAGAAATTGAAGCAGCGGCGTTCAGGCAGCTACTCAAACACCTCGATGAACACAAAGAAGCACAAAACATTGACCTGATGATACTGGCTGGGTTCTGCCGGAACTGCCTGGCTAAATGGTACCGCAGCGAGGCAGAAGAACGAGGCGTAACCTTAAACTACGAAGATGCCAGAGAAGCCATCTATGGCCAGCCCTACGATGAATGGAAAGAGAAGTATCAGAAAAAAGCCACCCCAGAACAGCTTGCAGCATTCGAGGCACGCCAAAATAAAAGCGCATAGGGCATTCGCTTAACAAAGCGCATCCACGTCGATGCGCACAACAACGATTCAAAATTTAAACCTTAGAGGAATAGCCCCTATTCCTCTAAGGGGCAGCTCTAGACTATCTAGACCCCGACACGCTGCTTTTGTCGCTTACTCAAACCCGCCCCTATCAATGCGGCGGTCATAATCCCCGCTAGGCTAAGTGCTGTAAACCATATGGGGGTGCGCGTCAAAGAAGGGCCGTAAAATATCGCAGCAACCAGCACTACCACAATCAAAGCGTGCCAATACTCCAACTGATCAGCCACTTTAGCCGCCGTATAACCAGCCAGCCCTGCCACTAGAAAACCCGGTATCAAGCCAGCCAGCATAAATGGGATATTCTCAAATTGGTGCTGAAAAAAAACCTTTATCTCCGCTTCATCCAAGCCCCGTCCGCCCAGCACCTGCCGAGTTACAGCGCTCATGGCAATGCTAACAACAATGGTGCCGACAATTTCAATCAATACACCATACATAACCGCCCGATGGCTCAGTAATTGCGGCCTTGTCGAAGAGGGGTTTTTATTGTCCATTAATACTTTTTCCCAATTACTTCATCCAGTACAACAGACTAATCTCGATTTTATAAAAACACCATAGTCAGGCGCGACCAATAAAGAACGGACAGCACGTCTTGAAATCATCGAAGCCTATCCCCATATTGTTTACTAGAAGCAATTACTCTGTAAGAGTTCAGATTACGATCAAATTTGAGCAGAACAATTACCACTAGAACTTAAAGCGACTAAATAGAGTTAAGCATGAACTTCGATAAGCTCATAAAAAATGCGGCTAAAACCTACAAAAATGGTGATGCCGACAAAATCATTGGCCAGGCAAGTAAAACCGCTAACCGTATGTTTGACGAGCTCGTACCAGAGCAAGCCAAAGAGCATAATCTGGTCAAAGGACTGAAAGACGTCGCCGAAAAAGTAATTGCTGATCAAAAAAGTCAGAATTCTGAGAACCAATTCGATGATTCGCTTGTCCAAAGTATCAAGCAGGGTTTGAAAGGCGCACGAAAAACTGCAGAACATTATGCCAATAAAATCGACAACGATGATAGCGGCAAGGCTTCAGAGCAGGTTAGCGATCTAGCGGGCGACTTTCTTGGCAGCGCCGAAAAACTGGGCAAGTCTTTGTTTTCAAAACGCCGCAAGTAAGCCGCGCTACTATTTTTCATTAGTACTCCCCTTATACGGAGCAGGATTTTTCTGCTCCGTTTTTTTTGCCTGTTTAGCAGGATCTTCATCGTCGTGAATGCTGTTTCAAAACATTGATTCCTGCTATTCTTCCTGCCTTGTATTTTCGCCTTTAGCACCCACCAGGAGAGACCCATGCCCGCATATCGTTCCAAGACGTCCACCCATGGCCGCAATATGGCGGGAGCCCGTGCCCTATGGCGTGCAACAGGAATGAAAGATGATGATTTCAAAAAACCCATCATTGCAGTGGTCAATTCTTTTACCCAGTTTGTCCCCGGGCATGTACATCTAAAAGATATGGGCCAACTGGTTGCTCGCGAAATAGAAAAAGCGGGCGGCGTAGCAAAGGAATTCAACACGATTGCCGTGGATGACGGCATCGCCATGGCCACGACGGCATGCTGTATTCGCTGCCCAGCCGCG